>JAFUXW010000037.1 GCA_017477035.1 Alphaproteobacteria bacterium
ATTACACAAGAGCCTGCAGGTATGCCTTTTAGCCTGTTTGGCTCAAACAACAGATTGTATAACCTAATTAAAATTTAAATGCAAGCATTTTTTTGCAATGCGTGTATCTAATTATTTTTTTATTGCAATAAGGTGATTATTACTTATAATGGTACGAAGGTAAGGGGGGACGATATGATTGAAATTTTGATTGTGGTTGCAGTGCTTTTAGTTGCGTGTATGTGCGGTTACAATAAAGCGGTGATTTTGAAAAATTATGTTCGTGAAGCTTTTTCCACAATGGATGTTTATTTGAAAAAACGATGGGACTTGCTACCTAATTTGATAGAAACCGTGAAAAGTTATACAATGCACGAAAAAAATTTATTGACCGATCTTACCAAAATTCGCTCCCAAAATTATGAAGCTCTCTCCGATGGTGAAAAATTGAGCGCCAATATGAAAATAGGACAGATATTGCCAAAGATTCACGCGGTGGCTGAAAATTATCCTGATTTGAAAGCTAATCAGAATTATTCGCTTTTGATGCAGCAGATGGAAACAGTAGAAAATGATATAGCTAATTCACGTAAGTATTATAATGGTACTGTGCGTGAATTTAATACTTTTTTAGAAATGTTTCCGACCAATTTAATAGGAATGATATTTCATTTTCAAAAAGCCAAAATGTTTGAAGCTCAAGCACAAGAAAGAGAAAATGTTAAGGCGGAACTTTAATAAATGAGAACAATATTTTTAAGTTTACTGTTTTTTATTTCGTTTGTTTTTCCATTGAAAGCCGAGAACTTTTTTATTGAAAATTATAATGTTGTTTTACGGGTTAATCGCGAACAAAATGTATGGGTTAGTGAAGACATTGATACTGTTTTTACTCAAAGCTCTCATGGGATTATCCGTGATATACCGATGGCGCACAGTCATGTTAGTGATATAAATGTTTCGGAACCATATACGGTAAATCGCACTTTAGGAATGGTTTCTCTTAAAATCGGAAAAGCTGACGAGTGGATTAGAGGAAAACATAGCTATAAAATAAATTTTCAGCATTTATTACGAGGCAAAGATAACGAATTTTATTACAATATAATCGGAACCGATTGGAATGTTCCGATAAATAACGCACATTTTATTGTAGTTCTACCGCAAAAAATTAATCCAGATGATGTGGGAATTTCCATAGGTAAATATGGTACTGAAGGATTTAATGGAAATGCTCTTTACGAAGTGAGAGACAATTATGTCAGCGGTTATATAACAAAGCCTTTACAACCTTACGAAGGAATAACCATACGTATCAAAATGCCGGACGGATATTTTGTTTCTCATAAAAGTGAAAAAATTAGAATTGTGTGGCTTGGATTATTAATTTGCACATTAATGTCGTTCTTAATATGGCATATTTTCGGGCGTGACGAACACATTACACCAGTGGTGTCTTTTTATCCTCCGCCGGATATAACATCAGCAGATGCTGAACAAATATATACCGAAAAAGTCAGTAAAAGAGGTTTGGCTTCTCTGATAGTTTATCTGGCTAATCTGGGGTATATTTCCATCAAAAGTGATAAATCTGATTTTATGCTTAAGAAAATTTCAGATTATGAAGGAGATAATGAGTTTCTATCTGCGGTGATGAGGATTTTGTTTCACGATAAATATGAAAAAGCAGTTTGCGGGTATCATCTTAAAAATTCAAAAGAATTTTATAAAAGCTGGAAAGCACTTGAAACAAATATAAATCGCAAAAAATATAAAGGGCGTTTTTTTGAAAAATCTTCAATGAATTTTGTATTATGGTTCCTAATGATGGCACTGTTAATAGCTAATGTTTCTCTAACAGTATTCACGCTCTTTGATTATGATTTTTCATTCGGATATATTGCTTCGTTTTTTAGTTTTGAAATGATTATAGTGCTAATGGTTTTGCTACTCTCAAAAGGTATCAACATAGCTGCGATGATTTATTTATCTCTATTTTTCTTGGCACAATTCATGAGCTTTATACCTCAAGCCCTAGAGGTGGTGAATCCTGAAAATACGCCTCAGGTGATTATAGGCTGCGTGTGCTCACTTATATCCTTTATATGCTTTAAAGAAATGCTTAAACCTAATTGGTATGGACGTCAGATTTTGGGACATTTATTAGGACTAAAAAGATTTATTGAAGTCGCAGAAAAGAAAAGACTTGAAAAAATGGTTGAAGAAAATCCGGAATACTTTTATCAAATTCTTCCGTTTGCGTATGTATTGGGAGTTTCCGATAAATGGATAAAACAGTTTGAAAATATTGCAATTTCTCAACCGGAATGGGGGGATGGTGTGTTTCATTTTAGTAATTTCAATTATTTAATGAAAAACTTTAATTCTGTTACCATGCCAACGATTGCTAATGGCGGAATTCAACGAAGTTCAAGTTCCGGCGGCGGGGGATTTTCAGGTGGAGGATACGGAGGTGGAGGAGGCAGTTCGTGGTAAATAGTTTAGTTGATATTTAATTTGCTTAATTTGCTACTATCTTCATATATAAAAAGGAGATTGTTATGCGATTTATAAAGCCGATAAGTTTGAACGTTAATTCTTTTATACTTGATGTTCGTTCTCAAGAAGAACATCAAAACGAAATGCTTAATTTACCCCATATATGTAAGGATATTAATTAGTTAGATCCTCTTGAATTTATCAGAGAAAATAAAGTAGCAAAAGATACAACTATTAATATACTTTGTTCATCAGGAGGACGTGCTTCTAAAGCTGCCGAAATGTTTGAAAAGGCCGGATTTGATAATGTGGCTGTTGTAATCGGCGGTATTGTGGAGGCCGAATACGAGGGCGTTGATATTATTCGTCATTAAACCAGAGAAACAATATTTTACTTTACAAAACATAATTTTGCATATATCTTTAACTTAGGCGGGGAGACCTGTTCGGGGTGTGGAAACCTCTTTACGAGCGTTTGTGCAAAGCGTTAATTTTGCGTGTCTGAAGGTTATATATGGTATGACTGGAGGGCGGCAAAATAAGCCGTTTTACATAACATCATATATAACTGCAGAGATATATGCCTGTTTTAGGCAAATATGTCGCACTATTCTCGTAAATAGTTTCCAACTTCCAGTCGCTTTTATACAGCGACTTTTTTATTTTTTATGCGTCAAAAGGAATGGAAACGTTAGTATGAAAATTATAAAAATACAAGGATGTAAAAAAATAAAGTCATTGCTCGGTTTCGCAGAAACCGTCAAGCAATCTTCGAATTATTTCAGAGAATCCGTAGATGCCTTGATTTTTGCCTGTCGGCAAAAAAGGCATGACACAAATGGACAATCCGGACGGTCGATGATAGAAATGCTCGGAGTGTTGGCGATTATAGGCATATTAAGTATCGGGGGATTAGCGGGTTATTCCAAAGCAATAGACCGTTACCGTATCAATGAAACAATCAATCAAGTTACTCATATTGTGCAGAATACAAGAGATTTATTCAGAACTCAAAAAAATTTTTACGGAGCACTTTCTTTTGATAATAAATATATGTCATCTACAAGCTATGCGAATCGTAAACTTGCAGATAAAGCCAAAATATTCCCGACGGCTTTGGTTAAAAACAATTACAAAAATTTGTTTGAAGGAGAAATAAAGTACTATGCAGATGGAAGATTTACGGAATATGACGGAAAAGCTTTTATTTTAGTATTTTATGGTATTCCGCAAGAAGCTTGTATAGAATTAGCTACTCGTGACTGGAATAGTTCGTTAGGGTTGATTGTTATGAGAGTTAGTAATCCAGAAAGCAACTTTTATCCCATACGAGGTTCGTATAGCGGAAATTGTACAACCGGATACCAAGCAAATGTGGGCAGAATATGCGCTAATGATATGCCGATGAACTTAGACCAGGCAGTAGCTGTTTGCGGCAATGAAAAAGATAATAGTGTTGCTTTGAAATTTTACTGATTATTTGTTAATTTGCGGATAAATGTTTGTGCATTATTGTCTTTTTTAGCATCAGTTATATACTGTTCGTTAAGGAGAAAAAATATGCCGAATTGGGATATAGAAAACGAATTTCAAGGAAATGTTTGCGGAGTTGATGAAGCTGGCCGTGGACCTTGGGTTGGACCGGTTGTAGCCGGCGCCGTAATCTTTCTAAACAGAAATATAAATTCTGAACTTTTGAATAGTATTAACGATTCCAAAAAGCTTTCCGCCAAAAAAAGAGAAAATATGTATGATTTATTACTTGCCGAAGAACAGGCAGGACATATAACCTATGGTATCGGAGAGGCGAGTGCGGCCGAAATTGATGAACTGAATATTTTACAAGCCACCTTTTTGGCGATGAAAAGAGCTGTGCAAAAATTAAAGATATTACCATCACACGCGCTTATTGACGGTAATCGTCTACCTGCCGATTTCTGTTGTCCGTGCTCTTGCCATATAGGCGGTGATGCACTTTCTTATTCCATTGCCGCAGCGAGTATATTAGCTAAAGTTTATCGTGATAATTTACTTAAAAAACTGGCTCTTGAATATCCAGAATATGGTTTTGAAAAGAACGCCGGTTATGGAACAAAAGAGCATATAGAAGCACTGAATAAATATGGAGTTACTCCGCAGCATCGTAAAAGTTATCGCCCGATAAAAGAAATTCTGGAAGCCGAAAAATAGCAGTAGATGTTGCTCTATATCGTTCAGTGCTTTCATCTGTTGCATAGTTAATAATATATGTCATCTTGATAGGAATAATTCTTTGTTTTAAACACAAAAAATTCCGTCTATAAAAGCAGGCTTTCTATGTTTGGTAGAAGAGATTTTTACAATCTGCGAACTAGGTCAATACGTTATTACGACTATTTCTATAAATTTGGAAAAGTGTCCACGATGCTAAAACTAAATCAGTAATAGCTGATGGGTATGCTTGAATATATATATCGTGGATAAGCCAAAGTAATTGATTAAAAACAAATGCCCAACGCATTTGCTGCTCATTTTTAGTTGTATACATAAAAATGGTATAGCTCGACGAGGCAACAATAGCTAAAATCCCGATTATACCAAGATTGTTTATCCATAGTCCGAATATAATACATAAAACAACCAATATGAGGGTAATTTTGAGAGATAATTTATCTTTATATGCTAAAGCATTTCTTATTAGATCCATGATGCATGTTATTACGGCCGCATAGGCATACAAAGCTAAACAAGAAAATGTTGAAAGAATGATACTCCAGAGTTGCCAGAGAATTAAATCTTTTTTACTCTTTTTTACGACCGATATAACAATACAGAAAGCCGCAAATAGAGAGAATATGTTTCCTACAATCAGATGCGTTGCCATAACTACATTATCAGTTCACGTTGTTTTTTTATATCTCTATTATGTTTCCATGAATGAAACAATATGTCAAGCGGTTGTATAAAAATTATACATGTAACGAATAGCATTTTTTGTCGTGTAGTAGAACCAGTTTCTCGCTGTTTCTAATCACACAGCTCGTTTAAGAAAAATTTATTTGTTCCAAACTTACCGAATGAATACATAAAAAAATTACGCTTTCTAACCGAGATTAAAGTGAGTTTAACGCAGGCCGGACTAGCTTTTCAAAAATACAAAAATGACGGTAATGTGTCTCATTTTGCTACAAAATCAGAAGTAGATAAAAAACGGATTTATTCCATCGAAATAGATAACATTGGAAATTGATAATTCTTCAACAAGAGAAGATTGAATGGAATTTATAACGCAAAAAAACAACGAATATTCTTTATTTAATTCACAAAATCTTGCATATATAATTAAATTATTCTTGATAAAAAAATAACATAGTATGTATCAACATACTATGTTATGGATTTGGTCGGGTTGCCCCCCTCTAAATTAGAAAACGGATACTGTTTTTTAGCTCACAAAATTGAGGGCCATCTTTTCCTTATTTCATAGGGCTTTGAAGCACATTTTCAAAACGCAGAGAGCGACAGTTCTAATCCACACTGGTGGGGTTGAGTTTTTGATACTGTCCTCTTTGTATAAAGTTAATTTTTTCTTTCAAAAACAATAACATATACCGGCAGCTTCGTTGAAATCTGATTTTTATATTTTTTCAATCGCTTGTTACTTTTGAAATTTTAAGAAATAATAAATCTACACAGCTTAGCAGAAAATATCATGTAATTTGCAGATTAAATATTGACAAAAAAGATACTGATGTTATAATAGAACTGTTCTTGGAGGCAGTAATGGAAAATCAGAAATATAAAAAGCTTGAAGCATATTTGTCTGAAATTCTACATCGGTTACAAAATCAAAGTGATTTATTACGTTTCAAAGATATTGCCATTTGCATAACAAGTGAAAAAACAAAAAACAAGAATGCACAATATAATTTTCCATCAGATACCATTATTTTAGGATTAGAATATTTGAAAAAATATGCCCAAAAGGGAGAAGATGCAGTAGCGGCTATAATTTCACATGAGTTGTCTCATAAGATTTTTCGTGAGAAATATTCCATTAGTGGCGGAAAAGAAGAAGAAATTTTTGCTGACAATTATGGTCTTATACTGTGCAAAAAGGCCGGGTATAATACAAATATATCACTTTGGTAAAACCCTTTGTCGGCAGATATAAATGATGATGAGCATCCTCAACACAAAATAAGACAACTGATAATGCAACGTACTTCAAGAAGTTTGGGGGAAAATGAAGTTCCTGTCAAATTGTTTAAAGAAATTATTCCAAATGAGCCTTTAGATGAGTACTATCATAATTTATTAAATCAAAGGAAAAAACATAAAACAACTGTTTCACCGGTTGTGCATTTAGCCACGGATATTATGGCTAATAATGAGATTGAGGTCAGTTCGCATAACCCTGTAAAATATTTACTTTCATTGAATAATTTAAGTAATGAGCATAAATTTTCAATTCAGCGCCTGAATTTGGAAAATTGTACAAATGAAGATACTATAGCATTATTTAATAAATTAAGACAGTCTCCTACGTTGTTTAATGATGAATTTTTGCTGAAAAAATTTTGAGATGGTTTTATTAAACAACAAATCCTTATGGATGATAATTCCTTAAGTTCAGATATTTTGCAACAACTTGATTCTCATTTCATTAATAGACTTGAGAAAATGACTTCATTTGATGAACAATTAAATGCAGCAGAGCAATTCTTGAATATAGAACATCGTTGCAGTCAAAGAAAAGATCGTCAAAAAATTAATATTATTTATGCAAATGCACTAAAAAATATTTATAGAACGGATAATGGAAGTTCGGATTATGTCAAAAATCTTGAACAGAAACTAAATAAATTATCCGGGAAAATTCACAATGCAGATGTTTTACCTTTGGCAAAAACATTAAAGGATATTTTAAATATAAGTAGTGAGCATATGTATGTTTTGCAAAATTTTGTAAAACAAAATAGTTTTGAACTTCAACAAATAAGAACAGAAACATTGATAACGGAATGTTTGCTTAATAGCGACCAAGCGTTACAAACTGTTAATTATTTAATAAGCAACGATATTCCGGCTTTCCATTTTAAAGGAATTTATGATAAGTCTTTGTCAAAAAATCAGTATTCATATATAGATGCTGAAATGCTAAAAAGCATACATGATGATTGGGCAACGATTGCCCCAAATAAACGAGCAGATTTATTTATTTTATTAATGGAGAATATACCTGCAGAAAATGCTTCTAAAAAATTATCTCTGTTTATTGATAAAACAGCAGAAAAAAATGATATTTTTAAGCCTATTGTAGATGTGTACTTAAATACTTATCCCGCCAAACAACAAAATTCCGTTGTTGCAACAATTATAAGTCATAAAAAACTTGACAAACAACTGGATTATGAAGAATGTTTTAAAATTATTCTGCAAAACTCTGGCATCGTGGGACATAATGTGTATGATCTGTTATATCAAACAAAGTCATCTGAAACAATACAGTCATTGCATCGTAACTATGAACCATTATATTCATAAGGGGAAATAATCTATGCAAATTTATTTAAATTGGGAAAAATATTATCTCAGTCCTCTAATAAAGATCAGCAAAAACTTGGAAAACACATAAATCAATCAATTTTTTTTCATAAAACATCAAAAAGCTGTCAGAGTACTCGCTAAAAGCAAGAATTTTACAAATTTGAGTTTTGAGGAGCCTAAATGGCGATACTTTCGTCTCACCAAGCCTCCTTGTCAAACACGCTTCTTCGCGTGTTCTAATCCACTCACTTTGTTCTTTAAAACAGAAAAGGCGGTGATAAACACCGCTTTTTCTGTTTTAATGGTCGGAGTGACGGGATTCGAACCAGCGACTTCTACGTCCCGAACGTAGCGCTCTACCAGGCTGAGCTACACTCCGTAACTCCCATACCTTTTACTACAAAATTTTTTAAATGCAACAAAAATTTTAATTCGATGTAAAAAATATGGAATATTATCAAAATTTATTATTGAACTTCCGGCTGTGGTTCCGGTTGGTATTCCGCAGG
>JAFUXW010000038.1 GCA_017477035.1 Alphaproteobacteria bacterium
GAAACAAGTTCAGGACGATAATTGGGACAGAGAATAATAAAAACTTTTAAAATTTTGCTTTACAATTGCAATTTTTTATGCTAGGTTGATTTTGAAGTGAATGAAAAGTCACTTTGAGGTCTGAAAACCTCTCATGTATTGTCCTATCAAGACATAAAATTGCTTCTAGCCGTTTATGGTTGGAAGGTATGGAAATAAGGTTTGCCAAATACCATACACTGTTATACATGACAGTTTTCAGCTTCCAACCACCTCGCGGGTTTTAATGCCCAAAAGGTGGTTTTTCTTTATAACGTTAATAAAAGAAGGAAGTAAGACTTATGAAAAATTATATTTTAATGCTCGGCGTGGCGGGAGTCGCCTTTGGCTCTTATTGCGCTTACGCCGACAACGAAGCCACAATGACCGTAACAGCAACCATCAATCATGATGTGAGTCTATCTGTTACTCAAGATTTAAACATTGGAACAATCACTATCAATCCGGCAAGCACACGTGAGGATCACGAAATTTATTATAATTTGGATGGGACTGTTAAACATATAAATGGTGACGCCGTAACTGCGGCAACAAGCTTAACTCCGGGAATTTTTACCGCCAATATCGCCAATCCTTCGGCTTGCAATACCGCAAGTGCTTCTTGCGGAGGTTTGAGTGTGACGGAGGATGTATATGGTATTTTTAGCGGTGATTCTTCAGAAAGTGATCAATGTTATTTAGTAATTGTTCACGACAGCGCAAACAGGTTTAAGGTTGTACCGGATAGTTGTTATTTTCGTTTTTCATCCAGTGTAGTTGCCGGAACGCACACGAAAACCATCACTATCTCTTATACAGCAAGCTAGAATAATCCGGAAATTTTATAAAAAAGCGTTCTCCTTTAGGGAGAACGCTCTTTTGTTGACTTTGAGAGTTACTCTTTCTGGCTTCTGATGACACCGAGATATGCGCTCTTCAGCTCGGGATTGGCATTAACGATGGCCTTGGCCTTGTCGTTTACCAGTCCGTGATCTTTCTCGAATGAGAAAATGAGCTTGCAGAACTCGACATTACCCTGCGACAGGAAATAAACGACGACATTGTCATCAAGCGTATTTTTCCTGTTGTGGAAAGCAATGTACTGCGTGGTGTTGATGCAGACTTGTGCCTCCGGCGTGATGCTTTCTTCAGTGTCAAGGAAAGTTAAGAAATCCTGCTCATTTTTGTTGCGCGAAATAAATCGCTTTTGAGCAAAAACCTTCAATGCTTCCACAACAATGTCTTTATGAAGCGTGCCGAACATATGAGTTACCATTTCTGCCGAAAGACCGTATTTTTTGATACAGTTAACCAGCAAAGTCTTGGCACAGTCATTCATATTGGCAACACTTGCCAGAAGCCGCAGTGTTTTGGCAGAAGGAGTGAATTTTTTCAAATACTCATCTAAAGTTTCATAACAGTGATTATAGATAAGCAATGAAATCTCATCTTCCGTCAGTTTGACACCGGATTTAGCAATCATCATCTTGACATCTTTTGCGGATTTTGCAAAAAGATAATGAACCGCTTCCGCGCTCATATTCTTGATGCAATCAATGCTGTTGTCAATACGGTAGAAGTACTTTGCCTGAAGTTTGGGGCTGTAATTTTCAATACCCCTTGCTTTCATAAAGTGCTTCTTCATCCAAAAAGGATAAAACCACACCATCCAGCCGTCCAGAAGTTGCATAAGCTCTGTAAACACCGGAAGTTCAGGCTTTCCGTAAAGAATGTCCGCAGCCTTTTTCGGGGAGACTATACTCCAGAAGAGGAACATCACCGGATTGTAGAAAACGATGAACAATGCCAGAAGTACCAACCCCATGAACACACCGCTCAACAGTTTGTACAGTCCCGAAATCCCCGAAAGGATGAATTTCCACACTTTGCCAAAGAAGCCTTTTACACTCTCAAAATTGATTTTGTTGTTTGCCATAGTTGTAATAATTTAATGGCCGTCCCTATCTCCATCGGGATAAAATTGTTAAGCTTTCGGGAGAACGAAAACTGCTCACGCATGAGTTATTCTTGAGAGCTTATACAATCAATCATCAATTTCGAGCGGAACTCAAAACAACAACTAAAAATAAACCCAATAATAAACATACTCATTTGTAAACATTGTTATGGTATCATTTTGTTTATTTTTTGTCAATATCTTTTAAAGCTTTTTTTTAAAATTTTCAAAATTTCGGTTGCTATTGAAAAATAAATGTTGTAATAAGCGGATAAAAGGAAAAAATTTTTGATTAAAGGCTGATAATATGGGTTTGTTTTCTAATCTGTCCGACGGTGCAATGTGGAGTATTTTCGGGATTGCCGTAGTTATTCTTTTGGCGTGGGATTTATTTTTCTTAAACCGCAAAAATGAAGTGCCGGCATTTTCGCACACTCTGCTTTTGTGCTTGGTTTATATTGCCGCTGGGCTGTTATTCGGTGTGTTTGTGATGTATGAACACGGAACAGATGACGGAATGTTGTTCTTTACCGGTTTTTTGGTGGAAAAAAGTTTATCGCTGGATAACATTTTTGTAATGTCGGTGGTTTTCTCCTCGCTTGGAATACCTCGGATTTATCAACATCGGGTGCTTTTCTGGGGTATTTTGGGAGCGATTGTTATGCGCGCTCTCCTGATTTGGACCGGAGAAGCTTTGATTGAGCGATTCCATTGGGTTTTGTATGTGTTTTCGTTTTTCCTGTTTTATACCGGTATCAAAATGGTTGTCAGCAAGGACGATGAGGGCGAAACAAAATTGGAGGAATCGCGCTTATATAAAGTTTTGAGCCGATTTTTTCACATAACCACCATTCACAGCGGACATTTTTTTGTCAAAGAGAACGGTCGTCATTATATTACTCCGCTGTTTTTCGCCTTGATGATTATTGAAATTATGGATGTGATTTTCGCGCTTGACAGTATTCCGGCGATTTTTTTAATTACCCAAAACATTTTTATTGTTTATACCAGCAATATTTTCGCGATTTTGGGATTGCGGGCGTTGTATTTCCTGCTTGAGGCTGCCGTGCATAAATTTTATTACCTGAAACCGGCATTGTCGGTAATTATGATTTTCATCGGTGCCAAAATATTTATGCCGCACCTTATCGGTTGGGAAGTAAGCTCTATGCAGTCGCTGATTATTACGTTCGGAGTAATTTTTGCAGGCATCACCGCATCGCTTTTGCGTAAATCCCCCAACGAAAAAGCATAGGAAATTTATATTCCAAAAATACCCTCGGCAACCGAGGGTATTTTTATATAACAAGGCTCTCGGGATTCTCGCCCTGATATAATATTTTGCTCTTGCAATATACTCACTCGGTGATTTTTAGTTCTAGGCAAAAAGAAAAACACCTAACTTTAACAAGTTAGGTGTTACTTTAGTTGTGCAAGACTAACAAAAAGAGGGAAAATATACGGAAATAACCGCTTGATTTTTAATGATAATTTAAATTTGTGCTAAATCAAAATTTTTTCTTGACCTACGCCCTTCAGAAACATCTTTAACTCTTTATCGATGAGGGTTTTAGCAAGGCTTGGCAATAATGGACATAGCCATCTTTATCGACATAAGTTGAAACTCCGCCGAGTGGCAGACAGCCTTTTAATAAAAGCTCGTTGACTTTTTCTTCAAAAGCATTGCGGAACTCGTCCTCAACTACAATATAAACATTATCGTCTTCTGTCATCAGTAACACCTCTATTTAATACACTTGTAAGCATTAGCAACAACACTTGCATCATTAAAATTATTGTAAAAAACTGTCGCATCAATATAATCAGCACCGATTTCAGCTGCTTTTTCTTTAGCAGCAGCTATTGCTATAGTTTGATTCCATTTTTCAGGTGTTCGTATTAGTGCTATTTCTTCTGCCTCACAAATTTTTTTGCTACTACCTATAACAACTTTAACGTCATTAGGATTTTTTGCTGGATATGGTTCTTTAAGCAAAGTAACTTGTGTCGCGCAACCACATAAAAATAAAAGTGTAAGATATAAATATTTTTTCATTCTGGTCTCCATCAATTATTGCAAATCTTTTTCAAATCTTCTGCAGAATATTTTCCCTCAAAATACTCCAATAAAATATTGTTTATTTCTCACATTCTCCGCAATCTGAACAACCGTTACAAATGAGCCGAGAACCGCAAGTTTCACAATTTTTGCGCCAGTGCTTAATATACCAACCGTCATCAAATAGTTCGCTTTGCGGCTTGTGTAGTTGCCATTCAATCGGTTTGCCTGCAAATTGTAAACCGGACTTGTATGCTTGTTCGCTTTGCAAACGTTTGCTCGGCACTGTATAAACTTTGCCGTCTTTTTCAAACTTTGTTCCTGTCTCTATAAAACAAAACATCACGTTTGCCGCCACGCACTCGTCATATAAGGATTTAACCCATTCATATTTCAAAACACGGGAACCATCATAATTCTCACCACCGGCAACAACTTGTTCAATCTGTCCGGTTTGAAGCCATTTTTCAAGTGTGATTTGTCCGATAAACGGTGCGGTCATTATGCCTTTATGTTTGAAAGGCAAATCTATTAAAATCGGTAATCTTTCATCTGCTCGGGCTTGGTTTTCCGCCGTAACGGAAAAGAATACATTATCCCAACCGTTTCTCCAATCTTTAGGTAAATGCTCTGCCACTCTTTCAGGTCGTTTGGTAAGCAAATAAAATCCGACATCGGGACGCTTTTTAATGATATTCCATGCCTCATCACGCCACGCATCCGCTTCTTCCAAAAAGAAATCCGAAGTTAAACACACGCGCAAACATTCTCCGCTTTTGATTTTATAAGAACCATCAGCGTTTTTGTGTAAAGGATAATCAAAGTTGTTTTTGACACGGTATATTTTGGAGCCGTCAGCATTTCTTTGCCTATCCAAAAAATACATATAGCAATGCTGACAACCTTCGCTCTTTTTTACGCAACCGTGCCACGGATTCCAAATATCGTGCATAATGTTTCCTAAATTAATTTACTTAAATCTGACAGAACATCAGACAGTTTCATATTTTTCAACTTATCTTCCATTGCCTTTTGCACGCTTAAAAGTCTGTCATCTAAAATGTTATGGACATTTTTGCCGACCGGGCATTTCGGGTTCGGATTTTTATGAAAAGCAAAAAGCGTATCGTGTTCCAGAGGTTCAATCGCTTTATATACATCAAGCAGATTGATTTCTTCCGGCTTTTTTAACAAAACAATACTTCCGCTTGCACGACCGCGGGGAATCTGAACCATCCCCGCAGACTTTAATTGCAGCAAAATATTACGAATGATTACCGAATTAACTTGCACCGAACCGGCAAGGAATTCACTCGTGAGGCGATATTCGTCTTTGAATGTTTCAATGGCGGTCAATATGTGCAAAGCAATTGTAAATCGGCTTGATATCTGCACTCATTTATTCCTTTAGCAAAGTTCAGCATCACCGAAAGCGAACTGAGTTAAAGAACCTTCTTTGGCTTGAACACAGATAAAATGAAGCTCACTGTCACCCGTGTTTTCAATCGTTCTGGCAACACCGGTAGCAACCCTGACCGCCGAACCTTCTTTTACATTGATTTTTTTGTCGCCAACCGTAATAATGCCGCTTCCTTTCAAAACAATATAAACTTCTTCGTTTTGTTTGTGTTTGTGATTAAACGGTACTTTAAATCCTTTAGGTGCAATGTTTACAGAAATTTCACAACTTGTCAAATTCAAAGCATCGTGTAAAAACGCTTTACCGTTTTCCAATTTAGCAATTTCGGCAAATGTTCCCAAATCGATATTTGTATATTCAGTCATTATATTTCTCCTAAATTGTAATATAGATTGTTACATTTCACTATGTGTATAAAACACATTTTTTGTAATGTCAATAGTTACAATAAAAATATTGCTTTTTTTATAAAAATATTTTATCTTTTCAAGAAACATAAGGAGAAATAATATGAAACATTTAATTAGTTTATTCTGTGCTGTGTTAATGCTTGTGGCTTGTTCCAAACAGTCTGATAACACTCTTGAGGCTCACAAAGCGGCAATGAAACGCTTTGAAACAATGATTAACACTGCTGATACCAATATTGCCAAAGAACTTATTGCCGATGATGCAACGTTTTATACACCGGCTTCTCCAACACCGCTTTACGGCGGCGAAGGATATCTTTCAGCCGTTTATCGGATGCATCAAGGCTTTTCCGATGCCCAATGGAAATTGGAAGAAATGGTTGCCGAAGGTAATGTTGTCGTAGTGCGTTGGACATTAACCGGTACCAATGACGGAGAGTTTATGGGCGTTGCACCGACCGGAAAGAAAATCAAAACAACCGTTATGAACTTCTATTATTTCAATGATGAAGGTAAAATTGTCAACGATATTGCCGCCGAAGGTATGATTGGCATTCTTCGAGGCATCGGAATGTTGGATAAGTAAGACAAAGCCGAGCTTTTAAACTCGGCTTTGGTTTTATTGATATTTCATATTATTTCAACTTTGCTACAAAACTCTTAATATCTTCGGCAAATTCCTTTGGTTGTTCAAGAGCGGTAAAGTGTCCGCCGCGCGGCATTTGTGTATATTGCACAACCGGATAATGTTTTTCTATCCACTCTTTTGGTGCAGGCAAAACATCTTTCGGAAATGCCGCAATTGCTACCGGAACGCTGATCTTATTCATCGGTGGCAATGTCCAAGTATTGCCATAATAAACACGTTGCGAAGTGCAAGCCGTATCTGTCAACCAATAAAGTGTTAAACAATCGCACAAATCATCTTTGCTTAAAAGCTCCCAATCGCTCCACGAATGATATTTTTCTATTACCCAAGCCGCCAACCCAACCGGAGAACCGGCAAGCGCATAAGCCAAAGTTTGCGGCTTTGTGCTATGAATGCTGATATATGCCGCCTCATCACGCAGCCACTGATTCGCACGGCGTTTATAATCCAATTCTTCCGGTGTTAATTGTTCATCTTGTACAGTTAAAAGCTCTTTAACCATACCGACATCTGTTAGATGGATACCTTTAACTTCATTCGGATAATTTGCCGCCAAATAGCAGGTTACACCGCGCCCCATATCGCCGCCAGATGCAACATACTCCTTATACCCCAAAATCTCGGTCATTAAAATATGCCAAATCTCGGCAATTTCCGCATTGTTGATAAAACCTTTTTCCGGCAAAGTTGAAAAAGTAAATCCGCACAATGACGGCACAATTAAATCATAGTCTTTGAGCAAAGCAAAAAGTTTGGCATAGCGCAAAAAACTGTCCGGCCACCCGTGTGTTAACAACAGCGGCAGCGCACTTTTTTTCGCCGATTTAATGTGAAAGAAATGAATTTTTAATCCATTTATCTCGGCAATAAATTGCGGATATTGGTTTAATTCATTTTCTTTTTTGCGCCAATCATAATCATTTTGCCAATAATCCAACAGTTCTTGTAAATATGCTCTATCCGTGCCGAATTGCCAATTTTCATTAGTCAAATCCGGCGGCAAGCGTGTATCTTTTAATCGTTGCCGCAAATCTGCAAGCCGTTCTTCCGAAAAATGAATTTCAAACTTTTGCATTATATATATGCTCCTCAAATCAAATTTCCGCTATCTTATAGCTATTATCTATACGTTGTTTGATTTCTTCTGTATCAACAGAACCATTAAGACAAATCGTTATCCAATGTTTTTTATTCATATGATAACCGGTAAAATACTTTTTATTATCAATAAGTTGTGGTAATATTTCTGTATCGGCTCGCAAATCAATTATCTCTATTTCTCCGGTTTCGGATAATCCGAGTTTCTTTTTATCAACTGTCAAAAGCGCACCATACCATTTTTTATTATCTTGTCTTCTCCAAATAGCATTATTCGGAAATTTTCGCCACAAATACTCAAGCTCATTACCATATTTTTGGCGCACATAATTTATCAACTCTTTAGCTTGCGGAGACCTAAAAATAACCGTATTAAAGCAACTATCTGCTATTTTCTGCAAACACTCATCATATTCTTGCCGAATTTGACCTACAAAAGAACCTGCGGCAGATGGTTGCATATGCAACACGTATTCTTCGTTAAAATCATTATCAATCACAGCTGCGAATACTTTACCTTTTGTATCAACATTGACACGAAGTGTAAATTGACCTTTAAGAATTTGTTGCTCAAATTGGTAGCGATTTTTATTTTCAATAAAACCGAACTTTCGCAGTTTATCAAAATCAGGCTCTTTGTATTTAAATATCTCGGCAATCATCTATTTCTATGCTTTCCTTAAACCAGAATTTGGTTTGATTATATTCACAACTCTTTAAGAATCAAATAATTTGATTAAAATATAACCTTAATTTTGATGCACACGGTCATCTTCTATGACGGCCGTGATTTCGACTTGGTTTGAGCTTGGGCGTTAGATGGGCAATTTCTGCAAGTTCGAGATTCCTAGCTTCTTTTTTAGGATCTTGCATGTATTTCTTTTGTGATAGCATTCCAAAAACTTGGTTTATCACTTTTTAAAAGGAGATTTCCGAAAATCTAAAATTGCATTTTATATTTTCGGAAGTTTAAGTTGTTACTTATCTTCATTTAAAGCCGATTTCATTGCCTGAATGCAAAGCGGCAACAACCCAGAAATTCGAGAAAAGCTCGTCGATTTTTGCTTCAGTCAGCGGTGCGACTTTCTCGCTGTCTGCTTCCTGAACGCCTTGCCATTCCAAAATACCGGCAATACGGCGTTGCGTTTGACTTTAACATCCGGCAGAACTGACAGTCGTGCAAATAAAGCATTTAAAACTTGTTCTCGTTTACTCATTGATTTTTCCATAACAAAAAACGCCACCCGAAGATGACGTTATGATTAAGTTTATTTAGTCCTTTTATCTTAAATATTATATCGGCTTTTTTCCGCACCGACAGTTGTAGGTTCTGAATGACCGGAATATAAAACAGTATCATCCGGTAAGGCAAATATTTTTTGCAATATGCTTTGCTGTAAATGTTTCTGATTTCCTCCCGGATATTCGGTTGCACCAATACTACCCTTAAATATAGTATCCCCGACAAAAGCAATATGATTGTTTTTATCATAAAATACAACGCTGTCAGGTGTATGCCCCGGGGTATAAATGACTTTCAGCACTATGCGTTGATTTGCCTCCAATTTAATTTCATCCCCGTCATTAAAGTATTTTGCCTCGGTTAAGCAAATATTTCTGTTACAGAAGGCTGATAAATTAAGCTCACCTTTTTGTAAATAATCTTTTGCATTTTGATGTGCAAAATAATCAACACCCAAGGTTTGCCGCAACTTTTCAACCGCGCCTAAATGGTCAAAATGTCCGTGTGTGATAAGCATTTTTTCTATTACCCAGTTGTTATCTCGGATAATATTCAACAAAGTTTCCGGTTCTGCCGCGGGATCTATCAAAAAACCATGTTTTGTTTGCTCATCTATGTAAAAATAAGCATTGGTGGCGAAAACATCTTTAACGTCAACAAGTTTAACTATCATCTTAAAACACATCCTTCCGGTCCGCAGGAAAGAGCTTTTTCTTCTACATTTTCTGCTTGCTCGGCAATTGCCTTGTTAATCATTTGCTCCATAGCATCTTTTGATAATGCTCCGGGAAGTGCGTATTTCTCGTTGATAATAAAGAATGGAACGGCGTGAATACCGTTGGCATAGGCTTCTTGTTCATCAGTGCGGACATCATATTTATATTCATCAGAGGTCAGCATTTTCTTTACATCTTCGGCATTTAATCCGGCTTTTTCTGCTATGTTCAGCAAAATATTTTCATCGGCTAATTTAAGATTTTGCGTAAAATAGGCATCAAACAACAATTTGATAACTTTTTGCGTAATTTCTGAATTACCTTGTGCATCGGCGAATTTTGTTAAACGGTGTGCATCCATTGTATTCGTATAAAGTGTTGTGGCGTATTTGAAGTCAATGCCTTCATTTTGGCCAAGCTCGGAAATATGGTCTATTTGTTTTTGTGCATTTTCTTTACTTAGGCCATACTTGATGGCAAAACGCTCCAAAGTCGTTGAAGTCACATCTTTCGGTGCATCAGGATTAAGTTCAAACGCTTTCATTTTAATTGTAACGTCTTTACTCAAGCCCATCTTATCCAAGACTTGTTCTAAACGTTTTTCTGCAATATAGCAGTAAGGACAAGCATAATCCGACCAATAAGTAATGTTTAATTTATTTGCCATGTTCAGTTCTCCGTTAATATCAGTAATATTCAATTATCCTCTAAATAAATCTTGTAAAAATTAATATAGAGTTACACATTATAAAAAATCAATACTTACAATTTAGTTTAACACTAACCTTTAGGTAAGTGTAATTCCTCATCTTTTCAGTTCTCTATAATCAGGCTCGAAACTTGTGCTTTCCATCGCTCGCTTTCGGTTTCAAAGTTAATCAGCTTTGGCATTTTTACTTGAGGCACCAGAATAAAGACAATAATCGTCTTTTTCTTTTGCTCGTGAACCAAAAACGATGCGCCGTTGGCTCGATAAACAAACCGTAAGCGCACGCCCTTGGACTTTTCATAAAGTGCCGGTGTCATCCGCTTGTTAAACACGCGCTTTTTAATGGCCAAAGTCGGAATAGCAAGCCAAAAGCCGTTTTGCGAGCGAATAACTGAAGCGTATTCGAAACCCTCGAGGATTTTCTGCGCCTTGGTATAGATATCCATTGAAAATCCTTTCTATCAGTATGGTTGGTTTTCTTTTACAAAAATGCTCTTGGCACGAAGCTTATTGATTAATTCGTCAATCTCCACTTTGGCTTTTAGTGCGGCTTTGTTAAATTCGCCGGTAAGGTAAATAACAGCCTGTTTATCTTCAGTTGATGCATCAACAGCTTCTGCTAAGATTAATTACCAAGAGAATACTTGAATGTTACAAGGTTTATAATGGAAATAGAGAGAGCATATTACCATTTAATGATTAACCGCCCAAAATACTCTTATGTAAAAGCAAGCGGAAAAGTTGTTTCCAAATGTGGCTTTTCATGGATTGTAGTTTTTGAATCAATGAGCCGACACAATTATGCCGTTGTAAAATTTTACAACGGCATACATTCAGTAATTGAGATGTAAATAAAAATCATTAATCAATTTTTAATGATAATCCAGATTTACTAAATTCCTTTTTACCTTGTGGGTTAAATTTGTAGTAATAAATTAATTCTCTTTCATTGATTGTACGAGCATCAACTGCGGCTTCAGGAATACCCCATAATATTGAAATTGGCCATGTCAATAAGTTTAGTGTTCCGAACAAATAATGGGAACTATCACCACCATTACCTGTCGCCAAATAAAAATTACCAAATCCTGGTAATAAGTTAAGAGCAGCTGCGCCAACTGGACTTGCGGGGCTTTCCCAGTTACCAACAGGTTTATCAACAGAAACACCTTGTCCTTTAAGAGCTTGTAATTCCATCTGTTCTTGTCGTGTAAGACTTGTACACCCAGCTAAGATAACAACAATTAATGATAATAAAACTTTTCTCACGATTTAGTCCTCCTTATGGTGAAAAATTGAACGCTATTTTACAAGGTAGCTGTGGAAAATTGATATTCACAGCCGCAACTAGCAGAAAATCCAGTATTTGAGCCATTTATAAAACAAAAAAATTATATTTTAATTGACTCTTAACCTCTTATAAATTAGATTGATTTCAAATGTTCCTTATTTTTCAATGTGTTAATTAACAATAAAATCAAAATCCCTGGATAAATATTTAAAAAGGATTAAACATGATTTATGGATATATACGCACATCAACAGATAAGCAAAATAATGAAAATCAGCATTTTGAAATAGAACAATTTGCTAAAAATAATAACATCACTATTGATAAATGGGTGCAAGAAACAATTTCATCAAGAAAAAGTTTAGATGAACGCAAACTTGGGCATTTATTAAAGAAAATAAAACAAAATGATATTATAATTGCCAGTGAATTAAGCCGTTTAGGGCGCAATCTTTTACAAGTAATGTCTATATTACATCATTGTATGAATATCGGTTGTCAAGTATGGACGATTAAAGATAATTATAAATTAGGGAGCGATATTCAATCAAAAGTATTAGCCTTTGCTTTTGGTTTGTCAGCAGAAATAGAAAGAACAATGATTTCACAAAGAACAAAACGTTGTTTAGACAGATTGAGAGCAGAGGGAAAACATATCGGCAGAGTAAAGGGAAGTAAAAATAAATTAACCAAATTGTCGGGTAAAGATGATTTAATAAGAACATTATTATCACAGAACATTCAAAAAAAGCAAATTGCTAAAATGTTAAAGGTGGATTACACAACATTATATAAGTTTATAAAAGAAATGGCGATATAACTCTCTTTTCTAACTCTGGCAAGTGCTTCGTAGTAGTTATGAGTCTGTAAAGAATAGTTAAACTGGGCTGATTTTGTTAGATAAGTCAATGCTGTCGGGATTCTCGCCCTCACATAGTAGGTCGCGTTGCGTTTTACCAGTCGTGTATGCCCGTTCATCTCTGCTACCTATTGTGATACAGGGTTGTGATACACTTGGCGATTTGGTGATTTTAAGCGTTTTAAATAAAATAAAAACCACCGAACTTCAACAAGTTAGGTGGTATATTGGTTGTGCAAGACTAACAAAAAAAGGAAAAATATACAGAAATAACCACTTGATTTTTAATGATAATTTAAATTTATTAAAAGTTAAAATTTTTTGCCAACCTACGCCCTTCAGAATTTTAACGATTTTCTTTCAAACTGTAGTGGTCATCTATTAAGGCTATGGCTTCATCTATTGTGATTTCACCATCTATATTTCTTTTAGCGATATCCAGTAAAAATTCCGACACGTGTAAACCATCCACCGCCTGTAATCCAATAGATGCTTTCCAGTTGTTGGCCATTTCTTGCTTGCTCGGATCCACATGTTTTAAATACTCGTTAAATTGCTCAATATTCATACTCTCAGTCCCTTGGTAATCTCCACGAAAAATTCCTTGCTCCAGAGGTCAAGGCGGCTTTTATCGGAGATAAACGGTGTAACATCTTCTTTTGCTTGGTCGTAATCAATACTCTCAAAGCGTTCGCAAAGCATTGAACGCACCTTATCAAGTGTTAATGAACTGCCTTTTTCCAAGACACCGGAATCCTCCAACCTTGCTTGCAGGTGCGGTAAATTGATTGTGGCATTTTGCGAAATGTAGAAAACATAGTCGTATAAGTCTCGGCCTTTAATCCGGTTTTTCCAAGAACGGCAAATGACGGCGTGAAGCTTTCCGGCAAATAATGATGGCAAGTCGTACAGCTTTACCTGATATGGTACCGGCAATAATCGATATTTGTTTTCAAACGCAGCACCAACCGGCGGATTGGTATCGATTTCAAACTTTATTTTTATTGTTTCATTGGAATTAATATTTAAGGCCGGAATCCCGTAAATATTAATGATGTGTTCCTTAGTGTTGCCTTTCAAAAAAGCGGATTTTATTGCCGAATCAACCGTTTTTTGCTTTTCCTCAATCGAAAATTGCAATCCCAAAGAAGACAGCTCCGTTTCCAATCCCGAAAAATACGGTTGCAGCTTAAACTCCGGATCGGGAGTTGCAAGCGAAAAATCCAAATCCTCCGAAAACCGGTCAAGACCGTAAAAAATACGTAACGCCGTTCCGCCATAAAAAGCGGCGTGCTTGAAAAATCCAGCTCGAGACAATCCGCATAAAGCGACCTCTTGCACGACTTCTTTTAGGGCATTTTTCATTTCATCCAAATTTTCAGCTTTATAATTTTTAATCATTTGTTCCAAAACAGTCTGCATTATTAATGCCTCCTTATTAGCTTTGCGAGTAATTTGAGATTAGTAGAACGATACAGTGGTGCAAGTTCCGCGATATCTGCAAGGTTCAGCTTCCAAAACTCGTCTTCATCTATGCGTAAATCTTCAAAAAGCAATTCCCGTAATTCCTTTACATTTTGCACCGGTGACAGAGAATACAGCTTATCACACAAAGCCTTTTCAGGAGTGGCAATCTGATATGAATAGCCGTTTTCTTCGACAAGTCGTATTCCGAAATGATAAACGTCTGCAGGAACATCGCGGTACAAAAAGGTTCCGAATTGGTTTTGATATGTCTTTGCCTTTCTCTTTTGAAATGTTGCGGATGTATAAGTGTTGTAGACAGCTTCCGGAATTAATCCGTAACTTGCAAGAGCGTAGTCAAAAGACAGATACGACGGGCCGCAAATACGACCGGCTAGATACTTGCCTGGTGTACTCGCCTCAGTCTCATAAAGACCACGGGTTATCGCTATCAAACGGCCAGAATTGATATCACGGCAAATCTTCCCTTTGATATCCGTGTAATCTTTATATTTTAACTCTAAATCATCAAATGTTTGTATCATATTTTCTCCATTTGGTTTTATAATATAAAACTTTTTGGAGAAAATCAAGTATTTTTTATTTCAAGAGTAAAAATGCCAGCCAAACAATTAAGTAGAATCCATCCGAATATCAAACTCTGGTGCCACGGACATATCCATTCCGCCAGCGACTACAAAATCGGCAACTGCCGCGTTATCTGTAACCCCCGCGGCTACGCCAAATATTACGAAAGTGCAGAACACACAGGATTTAACAAAGATTTGATTATCGAAATTTAACCATTCATCACAAATTTATAATCAGTGAGTATGTGTATAATTCTCTGGACTTTTCTCTATTTCCAAGTGTTGCTGACCGTAACGAAAGGAAATGCCATGAAAATAAAGAAATACCAAAATATAACACCAAGCAACAGAACAAATTTTGCAATGGTTTACCATCATGCAGGACGGACATTAACCCAAATTGAAACCATACTTAAGCGAGCTTACGGGAATCCGCTACCAGTACGGACAAGAGACAGATTGAATCGCCTGAGATTTAAACTTGAACAGATGGTTGCTCGGTATAAGCAATGCGAAACAGATTTAAAATTAGAATATAAAAATCGCAAAAATAAATCTTAACTTTCTATCGGTTCTGATTTTAATAATGCCTGACAATAATGAACGGCCTCATATTCATCTATGTAAGCAGAGACACCGCCAATTGGTAAATACCCGTTTCTCAGGCGTTCTGCTACCTCATCCTCAAAAACACTTCGAGGCCCTTCATCAATTACTATATAAAGTTTTTCATCGTCATATTTTGCCATGATTGCGCTCCTTTTATCTCCTGCATAATGCACATGCTAATTTTTTAATTTCTTCCATTTTCTTTTTATAGTCATTCTTTTCAAATTCAAAAGAGAGTTTCAAATCTTCAGGGGCATTATTTTCTTCTTCATCTTCATCACCGTCCATTCCATCGCCATGACGAAAATCGTCCCATATGACGCTATTTTCATTTTCAGTTACTTTGGCTTTAATATTAGCACACCCCAACTCATCACAAGAGCATATTAACAGATGAATTCTGCCAGGCTCATAGGGATCACCATCTAGATCAAATGCCCATAAATCACTTAGCGTCGTATGATGATAATCTCCATCACCCTTTGAAACTTCCCTAACAATCTCTAGCATATCCTTTCCGTTTATTATAAAAACGCATCGCAGCAATCCATCACCTGATGTATAGCTGTCCTCGTATGTTATACGCTTTATCTCATAATCAAAGGTATCAAATTTTTTATTTATTATCATATTCTGTATCTCCATATTGCACATTTTAGTTGCCTTTTCTTCCGCTTGGTTCTGTCATTTCATTATATAAATCATCAACATAAGCAAGCTTCTTTTTCAGAATATTGTACAATTTCTCAAATTCATTGTAGAATAAATCTTGTTCAATAAGTTTATCAAAAATTATTTGAACCTTATCAGCGTCGTAGTTTTGTATAATAAAACGAATGTTATCATCTTTTCGCCATGCAAGAAACTTTGTGTACCAAAATTCTTCAATACAAAGATTGGAATATCCATCCGTCTTCAGTCTTTTTAAAAATTGTGGAATATCCTGCATAACCGGTTTTGCTTCAATCACTATTTTGACATCTTCATTAAAATACAAAATTCCCGATATACACTCAAAATCTTCTTCACTATCAAGATTATTCAGAAATCCATCGTCATCTGGTTCTGGTTCTACTTTTGCATCTGTAAAAAATTGATTTGTAAATTGTGTTGCAAGTGTTGAGGGATAAGGCATAAATTCTTCCGGATAATAGAATTTATCCTCATCCGTGTTCCATATAAAATTACTGCGCATATGAAGATCATAAGCAGAAGGAATATGTTGGCATAGAGGAATTTCTATTTTATATCTGTCCCATGAATCAACATAGCATTTATATGCCGTAAATTTATTCTGTTTTGTTAACTCATTGCATAGTTTTTCACACTCTTCTTTAGAGCCGCTTTTTTTAGCCATTAACCAACCGGAAGTATTATCGGTCTTGTATAAAATGACACAGGTGGGATATTTCCATTCTTCGCGAATATTTGACATATTTTGCTCCTTTGCCGCTATTTTACACGACTAATGTTTATTTTTCAAGACCACTGCCGTAAGTGATGACATAATTTGACATTAATCATCTTACCAAAATCACAATTAGATTGATATATAAAAAAACATCCATACAATAAAATCGCTTTACTCAGGACGACTTTGCCATAGCGCAGAAAGAAAATGTCGGAATCAAAGTTGGAATGTTCCAGAAGAACTACTGTAAGGCTGTGGTAAATGGTAGCCGTCTGGCATTCTATTTTTTAAAATCTGAAAGGATTAAAACCGCTTTGACAATCTTTGCAATATAGTTTGTAATCAAGCGATGTAAACTGAGTACCTATAATCATATTTAAAAATCCTCTTTTGTGATTAGCTTATATTGTATCCAAAAATTTTTCAATACACGAAACATAATTAATGTCAAAATATGTCAATAATTCAACACAACTAATCCATGTCATTATATGTCATAAATTTTATGAAAATTTAACTAAAATGCTTTATGATACAATCACGAATTGCTTAAAAGGTGGACTAATGTATAATAAAACAGATACGATTAATGATTTGATATTGTGGTTACAGGCTTCGGATGATGGTGTATCTCTTAAAGATATAATGGAAAGATATGGTGTTTCGCTCAGAACCGCCATCCGCATGAAAGATGCTATTGCCCAAAAATATCCGCAACTTCAAGAAATATCAGGAAGATATAACACAAAGTTATGGAAACTACCGCAAGGTGCCGCCAAAGAAATGGTCAGTTTTTCCCTTGATGAGGTTCATGCTCTGCAATCTGCCATTAAATTGATGCAAACCCACCATATGATGGATTCTCACTATTTAGACCGCATGCTTTATAAAATAAAATCATTAATGGGCAGTGAAGTTGTTACAAAGCTTGAGCCGGATGCTGAAGCTCTATTAGAGGCTGAAGGCTATGCACTCCGTCCTGGACCGCGAATTAAAGTTAAAAAAGAATTTATAGAAAAATTGCGGTTGGCCGTTATTGCATGCAGAACTGTTCTAATGAAATACCAGTCAAAATCCGGAGAAAAAAATTATATGGTTGATCCTTACGGATTTTTATATGGAAACAAACATTATTTGATTGCTTGGGATCATTACAAGCGAAAAATATGCACGTTTGACTTGAATAAAGTACAAGACTTAGAAATTGATGTGAATTATTTTGCACGTGATCCGAAGTTTTCATTACATAAATTTTCCGAGCAGTCATTCGGTGTATATCAGGAAGAACCTTTTGATGTAGAATGGCTGTTTGATAAGGAAGTTGCGGATTCGGCGGCACAATATATATTTCATCCAACACAAAACATGAGAAGAAACCGCAACGGTACTTTAACCGTAAAATTCCGAGCCGGTGGTGCCAGAGAAATGGATTGGCATCTCTACACATGGGGAAATCATGTAAAAGTTATCAAGCCAAAGGACTTTGATAAAAGAAAGATTTGGAAAGGCTAATGACAGAAAATGACAATATCTTTATTAATAGTATTGAAAATATAAAATAGCAAAGGTATAAAATTGATAAAACAGGACTTTCGTTGAGGATATAATAATGGATGTAACGACTAGAACTAAAATTGATGCAATATGGCAAGGTATGTGGGATAACGGTATGGCTGATGCCAAAACTAATATTACACAAATTACCTATCTGCTATTTATAAAAATGTTAGATGATGCTCAAATCAAAAAAGAATCAAATGCAAATGCGTTAGGTGTAAAAGTCAGAAATCCGACATTTAAGGATGGCTCATATTTTGAAAACAAAGATATTACCGTAACTTATGAAGATTTGCGTTGGCATAATTTTGTGCATTACTCAACTGAAAAAATGTTTATGATAGTAAGAGATTATGTATTCAAATTTATTAGAGAACTTCACGATGGAGAAGACAATGCGTTCTCTCGCTTTATGAATGATGCAAAGCTTGAAATTCCAAGTGGTAAAATTCTTGAAAAGGTTATCCGAGGCTTAAATGATAATGAATTAAACTTGGATAACAAAGAAATTATGGGCGATGTTTACGAATATTTGCTTGCAAAACTTTCTGTAAACGGAACAAACGGGCAATTTCGCACCCCGCGACACATTATCAGTATGATGGTAAATTTAATGCAGCCGAAATTAGGAGAGAAAATTTGCGATCCTGCAATGGGCAGTGCCGGTTTTCTTATGGAATCTGCTAAATATATCCAAGCACATCAAAAAAATGAATTAAATAGCACCGAAAACAGAAGAAAATTTAATTCAGAAATGTTTTATGGTAACGAAACAGATCCTGATATGCTTCGTATTGGCACAATGAATATGACTTTACACGACGTCTCTGACCCACAAATTTTTTATAAAAACTCTTTAACAGATGATAATAAAGATGAGTACAAATATAATTTAATTTTGGCAAATCCACCATTTAGTGGTTCTTTAGATGCTAATGACTTAGCAAAATCCTTAAAAGATATATGTCCATCGAAATCTACAGAACTTTTATTTATGGCACTTTTTTTAAGAAGTCTCGTTATAGGCGGCAGATGTGCTTCAATCGTTCCTGTTGGAGTGGTTAATAATACAAATGAAAAAGCATACACCACTATACGTAAAGAGTTGGTGGAAAAACAACGATTAAAAGCAATTATTTATATGCCAAGCGGCGTGTTTAAGCCATATGCCGGTGTTCAAACAGCCATTATAATTTTTGAAAAAACAGGAACTGGTGGCACAGATAAAGTTTGGCTTTATAATATGGAAGCAGATGGATTTTCTCTTGATGACAAGAGAAATCCTATTGATGCAAACGATATTCCGGACATTATTGAACGTTACCACAATTTAGATAAAGAAGAAAGCAGAACGCCTTACGATAAATCTTTCTTTATTACAAAGCAGGATATTGTCGATAACGACTATGTTTTAAGCTTAAATAAATACCAAAAGAAAGAAATTGTTAAAAAGGTGTATCGTCCGACAAAAGACATTATTGCTTCAATTAACGATTTAGAAAAGCAATTTTCTACACTTATGGAAGAAATTGCAAGGGGAGCATAAAATGCCAATTATTGACGATATATGTATAGCCAAAACAAAAGGTATAGCGGCAAAGGATGTTGATGAAACAGGAAAATATCCTGTTTTTGGTGCTACCGGTCTTATGGGTTATCTTGATACTTATGAATCAGAAAATGAATATATAGGTATAATTAAAGACGGTGCCGGTGTCGGACGTACAAATATATATCCGGCTAAATCATCTTTACTTGGAACAATGCAATATATATTTCCGAAAGAAAATATAGATATAAAATATTTAATGTATCTTTTGCGTAGCTTAAATTTAGGCGGTGCGGCGGCAGGTGCGGCAATCCCTCATATTTATTTCAAAAATTACAAAAAAAGCGTTGTGCCGGAGTGTAATTTTGAAAAACAAAAGTTAATTTCAAAATTGCTTGAAAAAATAGAAAATTTAATAAAATTGAAGCAAAAACAAATTTTTTCGCTTGATGAATTAGTAAAATCACGATTTATCTGTCAGGAGGTAGCATGCTAAAGACTTATAAAATGCACGAGATTTGCCTTCTTGAAAAAGGGAAACAAATTGATACAACTTTACTTAATGACAGCAACACTTATCAATATATTAATGGTGGAATAAACGCATCAGGATACTATGATAAATATAATACCGATGAAAATACCGTTATTGTTTCTGAGGGCGGTGCATCATGCGGCTATGTTAATTATGTTACAGAAAAATTCTGGTGCGGTTGTCACTGTTATAAACTGATAAACCCAAAAGTTACCCCTAAATATTTATATTACGCCTTAAAAGGTAATCAAAATAGTATTATGGAATTACGCACTGGTGCGGCAATGCCTAATATCAAAAAAAGCAGTTTTAATGACATGAACATCAAGCTCGACGATGATAAAAATGTCCAAGCAACAATTATTTCATCTTTAGACAGTATTCAGACATTAATTGACAGCAAAAATTCTCAATTAAAACAGCTTGATGAATTAGTAAAATCACGATTTATCGAGATGTTTGATACTATAGATATGAGTGAAGAAAGGAAAGATTGGGTAGAACTGGAAAAAATATCAAAAATATATTCAGGCACTACACCATCCACCAAGGATGAAGAAAATTGGAATGGAGATATTCCTTGGATTACTCCGGCTGAAATGAATAAAGACACATTTTACATTACTGATACTGTTAGAAAAATAACCGAAAAAGGCCGTAAATCAAAATCCTTAGAAATGATGCCGACAAATACCGTTTTACTATCAACTCGTGCACCCATTGGGAAAGTTGGCATTACAGGCGTTCCAATGACTTGTAATCAAGGTTTCAAAAATTTCGGATGTGGAGATAAATTAAATCCTATTTACCTTTATATTTTACTTAAAGAGAATACAGAATATTTGAACTCTTTAGGTTCCGGTACAACATTCCTTGAAATTTCAAAGTCAAAAATAGCAAAAACAAAGATCCCTGTTCCTCCGATAGAGCTTCAAAATACCTTCGCTGAGTTTGTAAAACAGGTCGACAAATCGAAATTTATCGTGCAGAAACAAATAGAAGATTTGCAAGAATTATTAGACAGTAAAATGGATGAATATTTTGGATAAAAGCCAATAAAATAAAGGTGTTGCCATGAAATTTGACTACTTAAAAGGAATAGAAGAATTACAAAACCTCTATACAGCGATAAATACGGATGATTCTGCTGAAGAACCATATATACGTTGTCTTCGTTATGGCAAATGTATTGAGATTCTTGTGCGATACGCCTATGCCAAGTCAATTCCGAACTATAATGTAACAGCTTCGGAAATGATTAAACTTTTAAAGGAGAAGAGGTTTAAGCAATTTCTAGGTAAAACTGATTATTATAATAAAATACATTTTGTGTGGCTTGCCAGCAACAATGCCGCTTTTGATCACGATATTGATCAAGAAACAGCCGATCTTGCCTTTGAAAACTTAAAAGAAGCCACCTTCATCATATTTTCTAAAATTCAAAATTTTGATGAAAATCAGCGTGCATCCTATGTATATGTCCCTAAAAGAGAAAACTCTATTACTGAAGCTAAAACCAGAGAACTATACATTGATACAAACCTTAGAAATGCCGGCTATACTGTCCTAAAGGAAAAAGGTAAAATTGTTCCGGATAAAGTTGGTATAGAAATAGAAGTTCATAATTTACCAAACCAAGCTACAGGATTTGTTGATTATGTCATATATAATAAAATTGGTTTACCCATTGCTGTTATTGAAGCTAAACGCACCAGCATTTCTGAAGAAGCCGGTGCGCAACAAGCCAGAGATTACGCTGATGCACTAGTTGATAATCTTAATTTGGGCTATCGTCCTATTATATATTACACAAATGGTTACAAAATTAAAATTCAGGACAGGTTGGGCTATCCGGCACGTGAAGTCGGTAATTTTGCATCATTAGATGACTTAGAATTAATGATAAAACGGCAGCAACCAGGAACTAAAGACACTCGTAATGCCATTATAAACAAAGCAGTAGACGAGAATATAATCAACCGCAGTAAACTCATAGAAGCAATTAAAGAAATGATTGATTCTATGAATGTTAACGGTAAAATGCGGCGAAAAGGCCTGCTTGTACTGCCTTGTGGTGTCGGTAAAACGAGAACCGCTGTTGCTCTGAGCAAAATTTTAATTAATAATGACTGGGTGCAAAATATTCTTTTCCTAGCCGACCGTAACAATCTTGTTTCTAATGCTTTAAAGCCATTTACGCAGTATATCGAGGGTGTTGTTAGCGATATATCGGCAGACAATCCGGATAGAGATACAAATGCACGTGTTTGCATTTGCACATATAATTCCATGCTAAATTTCCTCAATAAACCTAAAAAAGAATTTTCTGTCGGTCATTTTGATTTGATTATAGTGGACGAAGCCCACCGCTCATTATTCAATGTTTATCGTGCCATTTTTGAATATTTTGATTCATTTGTTATCGGTTTAACTGCAACACCTAGCACCGCAATTGACCGTTCAACTTATGAAATACTGGATTTAAATACCGACGAACCAACATTTGAAGTTAAATTTGAAGAAGCGGTAAATCTCGAATATCTTGTTAGTTACCGCGCCTTTGATAAGACCTCAGACATTTTGAAAAATGGTCTAAAATATGCTGATTTGAGTGATAAAGAAAAAGAACAATACGAAAATCTCTTTACATTGGAAGATGGAAGCATTCCAGAGGAAGTAGAAGGCAGTAAATTCAGAAAAAATCTATTTAATGAAGATACTATAAAAAAGATGTTTTCAGATTTATTTGCTAATGGCTTGAGAGTTGATAACGGCAATAAAATTGGGAAAACTTTAATTTTTGCTGTTGATCATAATCATGCTGTTAAAATTGTCGAAACATTTAAAAAAATATATCCGGCACTTGGTGATGAATTTTGTCAGGTTATTGATACACAAATAAAGAAAAATAAAACAAGACAAGACAATTTTGCAAAAAAAGATTCAGATCCTCAAATTGTTGTATCAGTTGATATGATGGATACTGGCGTTGATATTCCTGAAATTGTAAACCTTGTGTTCTTCAAAAGGGTATTATCACGCATTAAATTTGACCAAATGTGGGGACGAGGAACAAGAACGTGTAAAGACTTACACGTCATATCACCCTCAAGAGATTATTTTGAAGGTCGTTCTTCGGACGATACACGTATGGACTATTGCGACAAACAAGGATTTTTTATCTTTGATTATTGTAATAATTTTGAATATTTTGACATGAATCCTGAGGGCAAAGATCCATCCAATCAGCTTAATCTAAATCAAAAAATATATTCAACAAAATTGGATATTTTAACGAAACTGCAACCGATAACATATCAGGAACAACCAAGTTATAAAGCATATCACACCCAATTAAAGCAGTATCTTGCCAACAAAATTGCTAACTTAGACACAGATAGAATTGATGTTAACGCGAAACTGTATTATGTTGATAAATATAAGGCAGAAACAGCATTTGAGTATCTTTCAGAAAAAGACCTATATGATATAAAAACCAACCTACTTAAACTCATAGACCAAGATACAAACGATGATACATATTCAAAATCTTTAGAATTCAGAGTATGTATAATGCAACTTTCTCTTTTGGATGACAAAATCGACTCAACAAAACAACAAATTCAGCTTATGAAAACTGCAATGGCTTTACTTGCAAAGGCGAGTATTAAAGAAATTTTCGATAAAAAAGAAATGCTGAAAGAATTGTCTAGTGAAGATTATTATCAAAATTTAGATTTCTTTGAACTTGAAAAAATAAAATCAGAAATCGGGCCACTAATCAAATATCTACGCGGAGACAAGGTGGCTTTGACCGTGACAAATTTTAATGATGTCGTAGAAACCACAGTAAGAGATGTAAAATTCGATTTTGATGACTTCCGTTCATATCGAGAGAAAATTATCTCATATTTATTGAAGCATTTTGGAGAAATCCGGGTCGTCCAAAAAATCATCAATCTTGAAGCCTTAACTCAAAAAGATTTAAACGAACTGCAAGATGTTTTAAATTCCTTAAAAAATCCTGTAGATGATGAAACTGAAAATTTTAACAACACACAGGAGCTAATTATATTTATCAGAAAAATTATCGGATTGGATAAAAAAGCCATAGATGAAAAATGTGCAAAGTTCTTAAATTATAATAATTTTAATCAAGAACAACGCCAACTCATCAACTTAATTATAGATTTTGCGATTCGGAATGGAAATGTTACAACGGATGATTTGGTTAATGAGCAACCATTTTGTGATCTTGAAATTCAGGAGTTATTTGATTTTGATATAAGACCTCTTATTCAGTTGGTTAATGTGTTTAACAGTCCTCTAACTATTTCTGCTGCAGCATAAAATTATCTCCTGTTAGCAACAGGAGAATAATGATATGAAAACTGAATATATAAATACTGTACTAGCAAAATTAGAAGGCTCATTTAATGAAAGTCAAATCGAAATTATTCGAAAGGCCTTAAAAAGTTCTTTCGAAAACAAGGAAGTAATTGATATAATCGAAACGCAACCTCAGACAAATGAAGACGCTTTATGTTCATTTCTCTCTGCTAAAAAAATAGAAGGTTGTTCTTTGCGTTCTATCAATTTTTACCAGGTAACTTTACAAAAGATGTTTATTTTTGTTAAAAAACTTTACATTTTTATAAACACAGAAGATATAAGGTATTATCTCTCTGAATATCAAAATATTCATAACGTATCTAAGGCCACCATTGATAATATGCGGAGAATTATATCATCATTTTTTACCTGGTTGGAAAATGAAGACTATATAATAAAAAGTCCGGCACGGCGTATACATAAGGTCAAAATTCCTAAAATGGTCAAAGAAACATTTTCTGAAGAAACTGTAGAATTAATGCGACAAAATTGTAAAAATATACGCGACTTGGCTATTATAGACACTTTATTTTCGACGGGGATGCGTGTTGGAGAATTAGTAAGATTAAATATCTCAGATGTAGATTTTTCAAACAAAGAATGTGTCGTATTAGGTAAAGGTAATAAACAACGTAAGGTCTATTTTGACGCAAAAACAAAAATACATTTACAGCAATATCTAAAATCAAGAAAAGATGATAATGAAGCGTTATTTGTCAGTTTATTAGAGCCGCATTATCGCTTAAAAATTAGCGGCGTCGAAATAACTTTAAGAAAAATAGGCAAGCGTATTAATATTAGCCATGTCCACCCTCACAAATTTCGCCGAACTCTTGCAACAAAAGCTATTGATAAAGGTATGCCTATTGAGCAGGTACAACATTTGCTTGGACATGCAAAAATAGATACGACCTTAGGATATGCAATGGTGGACGATGAAAATGTAAAAATTTCACATAAAAAATTCTTGGGCTAACGAAACAACAAATTTCGATTTGTCGACCTGTTTTACAAACTCAGCGAAGGTATTTTGAAGCTCTATCGGAGGAACAATATAACGTAATGTCTCCATAGGTTTTTGAGTTATTTTTGGCTGTGCGGCGGCATCATTGTATTGAGCAAAATTATATTCGCACATCAATTCTTCTAAAAATTCCAAATTAAAACAATTTTTTTTGAATTCTTTGATATAAATCGCATTATCAGTAACCCAATTACTGCCCGAAATTTTCCTTACATTACCACAGTATGCACCAACCCGTCCTATTACTATAGTAGCAAAATTTATTAGTGGTTCAGAAGTATACCAAGCAATACCATTGCCACCATAAACAGGAATACCACTTTCCAATCTCTTTGAAGCTTCTAAAAATTTTCCACTAGAGAATCTGAATAAATCCGAACCTTGTTTTGTTAAAAAGTTTTTGTCGTTGTTTTTTACGTCCCCAAACATCTCGATAAATCGTGATTTTATAAGCTCGTCAAGCTGTTTGAGTTGTTCTTTTTTCACAGAAATACAACCAACAACTTTATCTAAAAATGATACATTTTGATTTTGCGTGGTAAAATCGGGACAGTTTATTTTTTTATCAAGATATGTCGATATTTTTAAATTCTGTATACCGGTTGTTTTATTGTAGCAGTCAGAAAAAATGCCTGTTTCGTAAAAATGCTTCATTTGATAGAATAAATACTTTGGCATTATTTTATTTTTATCTGGTCTGATGGCGATAACAAAGTTATTACAGACATATTTATTGTCTGTGCTTTCAAAAATATTAACATATCCAACAGAATGTGTCCTTGTCCCGCCACTTTTTTCAATTAAAATATCACCTTTCAATAAATATGAAGACCTTAATTTATTTTCAGGGATTACACGATAGGTTAAGTTATCATAAGAAATATAACCCTCGTAAGTCATATTGTTTGTTTTAATAACTGGTGTGGTTATAGCACCAGGTACAGGTTCATCACCCCAAATTCCCTTAATTTCAGCACAGATAACATCTTTTATTTTAAGTAGATTTAGCATGCTACCTCCTGACAGATAAATCGTGATTTACTTTTCATGAATATTTAAATATTTTCATTGTGTATTAACGAATTCAGTAATAAATTCAATATACAAATAAACTTTAAAGGAATTAAAAATGGAACTCGGAAAAATTAAAGTTATAAAGGATTTGCGTAGCGTTTGGAAAAACGAAGCAAACGATTTCACTAAGTGGCTGGCACAAGAAGAAAATATCAATCTTTTAGGCGACGAGCTTGGTCTATCTCTTCAGGTACAAGAGACAGAGGCCGGTGTCGGAAGTTATAGACTTGATATTTTGGCCACAGAGACATCTGAAGAAAACGAAGTTCAAGTTGTTATTGAAAATCAGCTTGAAAGCACGAACCATGACCACTTGGGTAAAATTATAACTTATGCTTCCGGTTACGATGCAAAATACATCATTTGGATTGTTAAAGAAGCACGTGAAGAACATATTCAAGCCATAAATTGGCTTAATGAAATAACCGGCGATGACAGGAACTTCTTTCTTGTTAAAATCGAATTGTGGCAGATCGAAAATTCCGTTTTAGCTCCAATATTTCAAATTATATGCCGCCCGAATGAATGGGGAAAAACCATTCGTAATAAGCGTGTTTCTACTGAATTTAGCAATGCTCAGATGGTACATTATAGCATATGGAGTGATTTCAAGGATTATGCTCTTGCCCGTAAGCCAAAGTTTAATTTAAGAACACCCAGTCAAGACCATTGGTACGACATTTCTGTCGGACGTTCCGGAGTTCACATTGCATTGACTGCGCATTCGAAAGAAAATCTACTTTCCTGCCAATTTTATATTCGCGATGATCACACGTTATACCATTTCTTGGAACAGCATAAGGATGAAATCACGCAAAAACTTGGTTTAGAATTGAACTGGGACTGTGTTGAGGGCAGAAAAGCGTGCTATATTGAAACAAGCAAGCGGTTTGATGAACTTGTAACAGATAATGTATCTA
>JAFUXW010000039.1 GCA_017477035.1 Alphaproteobacteria bacterium
ATCTTGAAGATGCCGATTTCAGCGGCAGCAATATGCAAGAAATCAATTTAAGCAAAGCAAATCTTAAAAATGTAGATTTTACCGGAGCCGATTTAAGCGGAGCCGATTTAAGTTATACAAACTTAGATGGTGCAATATTTACCGGTGCAAAATTAATAGGAACGAATTTTACCGGTGCTCATATGCACGGTGTAAAGCTTATTGATGCAGATTTACAAGATGCAATTTTACTTGATGCTGATTTAGATAATTTAACCATAGAAGAACTACAAGAATTAGTTGAATATTTATCTTTATATTATCCGCATAAACTTAATTTAACTCGTATAAATCTTACACTATTGGATTTAAGCAGAATAGATTTGCGTCAAGTAAATTTGCGTGGAGTAGATTTTACCGGATGTAATTTTTTCGGAGTTAATATATATGAACTTGATTTAAGCGAATGTGTTATATCTCCGGCTCAGATAGCGCAAGCAATAGGGCATTTTCCGTCTCCTGAAGAACTTAAAAAAATATTAGCCCCAAAAAAGAAAAAAAATAAGCGAAAGATGAAAGGTATTGATTTTTCAGCTTTATTTGATAGTCGTGGAGGGTTTGTATGGGATACCACTAAAGGAGGTATGAGTATTAAAGATATACTCAAATTCGGTAAAGAATTAAGGGATAGTTTAAGGGGTCCGGATTCTGATGAGCAAATAATGAAAAATTTTAAAAAAAGCAAAGAAGATAAAGAAGAAAACAAAGAAGACAGTAATGAAGATTTGCGCAAGTCTATAGAACAATATAAGCAGGAAGTTTTAGAACAGCGTCGAGAACAAAAATCTAGAGAAGAAAAAATAGCAGAAAATGAAAAAACTCGCGAAAAAATAAATGAAGTAAAAACAATTATAAATACACAAAAAGGGTATGAAAGATAATGCAGGATACTTTATTTTCCGGTAGTGTTAAAAGCCCTTTAGCAGATAGACTGCGTCCTAAAAAACTTGAAGAAGTAGTAGGACAGGATCATATAGTTGGAGAAAATGCTCCTTTAGGGAGAATGATAAAGTCCGGTAAAATAACATCATTTATTTTATGGGGACCTCCGGGATGCGGAAAAACAACTATTGCACGTTTAATAGCAGAGTACACTAATTTGTATTTTGAACAAATTTCTGCAGTTTTTTCTGGTGTCGCCGATTTAAAGAAAGTTTTTCAATATGCCGAAGAAAGACGCAGAAATTTGGGAAAGGGTACATTACTTTTTGTTGATGAAATTCACAGATTTAATAAATCACAACAAGATGGTTTTTTACCATATGTTGAAAACGGAACCGTAATTTTGGTTGGAGCTACTACTGAAAATCCATCGTTTGAATTAAATTCCGCGTTACTGTCACGTTGTCAGGTATTTGTGTTAAATCGTTTATCTTCAGATGATTTTGAACAATTATTACAAAGAGCAGAAAAAGAGGAAGGTCAAAAATTACCGATTGATGAAGAAGCAAGAGATTTTATTAAAAATATTGCAGATGGTGATGGCAGATATATTTTAAATATGGCTGAAAATATATGGTCTTATGCGCAAGTCGGAGAAATTTTTAATAAAGAACAGATTATAAACATTATTCGTTCGCGTGCTCCTATTTATGACAAAGGGCGTGACGGCCATTATAATCTTATATCGGCAGTGCATAAATCATTAAGAGGTTCTGATGTTGATGCTGCTTTGTATTGGGTAGCAAGAATGTTGGTTGCCGGAGAAGATCCCAGATATATACTAAGACGTTTACTGAGATTTTCTATTGAAGATGTTTCTCTGGCAGATCCTAATGCTGTGAATCAGGCAATATCTTGTTGTGATACGTATGAACGTTTAGGTTCTCCGGAAGGTGATTTGGCAATTATGCAACTTACTGCTTATTTAGCTACTGCTCCGAAATCGGCAGGAGTTTATAAAGCAATGCACAAAGCAATAGAAACAGCCCAGAAAACAGGTTCTTTGATGCCTCCTAAACATATTTTGAATGCTCCTACAAAATTAATGAAAGATTTGGGATACTACAAAGATTACATATACGATCAGGATTTAGAAGACGGGTTTTCCGGTCAAAATTATTTTCCGGATGGAATGAGTCGAATGAAATTTTATTTTCCTGTAGATAGGGGGTTTGAAAGAGAGATAAAAAAACGTATAGATTTTTTTGATAATTTACGTAAAGAAAAACAAGCTAAAATGAAAAAGGAAAGTAATGATGAATGGATATAAAAAGAAAATTAATAGCCTCATTATTGTTTCTTATTCAAATTTCTTAAAATTAAAAGAAGCAAATAGGAAAATATTATCTGAGTATGACGGATTTTTTGTTTCTATAAATAAAGAAGAATACATAAAATTAAACGATGAAGAAAAAAAGAAGTTAATTGGTATTGCTCTGATAGATGTAAAACATAATGCTTCGATAATTGAAACCAAAAATATTGAAGAATTATCTCCCAAAGAATTAAAGTTTTATCTTAAAGAAATTAAACCGGATATTGATGTGAAAGTATTAGAACAATCGTATAAAGAAAAACACATAAAACATTCTAAACCATATTGTCCTAAAAATATAATAAACAAAAATTATAATTCAAAAAAGAGAGGCGGACGTTAAATGTCGGGAGTTAAAATAGTAAAAATAGCACCGGAAGATGACGGAATAAGATTAAACAGATGGTTTTTGCGTGAATATCCTTCTTTGAGTTTATCACGTTTGCAAAAATTACTTCGCACCAAACAAATAAAAGTTGATGGTAAAAAAGCTGAAACTTCTACCAGATTGGAAGCTGGTCAAGAACTACGTATTCCTCCTCTGGATAATGAAAAAGCTCAAAAAAATGATGAAATATTAAGCAGAAATGATATTGATTTTATAACATCTATGGTTATTTATAAGGATAAAAATATTATTGTTTTAAATAAACCATCAGGTTTGGCAGTGCAAGGTGGAACAAACACAACAAAACATATAGACGGCCTGTTGGAAGCTCTTAAATTTGATAATAACGAAAAACCAAAATTGGTTCATCGAATAGATAAAGATACCAGTGGAGTTTTGTTATTGGCTCGAAATCGAAAATATGCAGATATTTTAACTAAAGCATTCAGAGAACACACGTTACAAAAAACATATTTGGCATTGGTGCGCGGATGTCCGTCTGAATACACGGGAACCATAAATTTGTCGCTTGAAAAAATAGGCGAGAGAATGCAAGTTTCCAAGCAAGGTCAAAAAGCAATCACTGAATATAGAGTTGTTGATAATGCCGCAAAAAAATATGCTTTAGTTGAAGCTATGCCTCTAACAGGTCGGACTCATCAGATTAGAGCACATTTAGAAACGATAGGAACACCTATTTTAGGAGACAGTAAATATTTTGGGAAAGAACGCGTTCGCCTAAAAGAAGTTGCGGATAAATTATATTTACACGCTTATAAAATAGATTTAAGTGTTATATATAATAAAAAGATGGTAATAAAAGCTGATTTACCGAAGCATTTTGCAGAGGCTTGTAAATTTTTTGGATTGGAGATAGATAAATGAAAAAATTTTTGAAAATAGCGTTGATTGTTTTATTTATACCTGTTGTTTTGTTTACTATAGCTTTTGGTTTTTTAAAATTCGCCGATTTGAATAATTATAAGCCAGATATTGAAAAAATGGTGCGTAAATATGCTAAAGTTGATATGAAAATTAACGGAAATATAGAAATAGGAGTTTCCTTAAAGCCAAGTTTGGAATTAAATGATGTATATATTTCGGATATTGAAGATAATTCAAAAATAGCAAGAATAGGAAATGCATTGGTGCAAATGTCCATTTTACCTCTATTAAACAAAGAAATTGTGATTGAAAAAGTTCAGACGGAAAATACAGAAATTTTTTATAATGATAAAAACAGTGTTCTTATTAATGACTTAGATGCAAATTCTGATGATTATGACTCACCTGTTAACATTGTTTTTGATACATCTGTCGCCGGCATTGATATTTTTGGTAATTTACAAATAGATTCATTGAAAGAACTTAAAGCAAGTAATTACGATAAAAGTAATGTAAAAGCAAATATTAAAGCTATGGGATATGATTTACAATATGATGGATTGGTAAG
>JAFUXW010000040.1 GCA_017477035.1 Alphaproteobacteria bacterium
CACGAATATTTTAAGTTAATAAATAAAATATGATGTTGCGATAAGGATAATATATGGTAAAATGCATTCTGTAACGGAATGACTTAAGATATTTGGTAATAAAAATCATAGATTTTCCGAATAACCATGAGGATTGAAAATGTTGAGTGAATTGATTAATATTCCAGAATTTTTTTACATAATTTGCTTTTTGGGAACAATAACTTTATTTTGCACCATAATACTTGTTATATTGACTGTAAAGAATTCTTCTCAAAAAATACTAAATAAAGAATTATTAAGACAAATCAACGAATTATCATTACAAATTAATCATCTAGAAGAACTTAACTCAACTTTAAGCAATGACAATATCCGATTAAAAACAGAATATAACAATCAACAACGTTATACAGAAGAAAAAATTCAATATATAGAACAAAGTAAAAATGATATGGCAATAAAATTTCGTGATATTTCAAATGAAATAATCCGTATGCAGACATCGCAAATCAACGAAGCGCAAAAAAATAATTTAAATGCCCTTCTCGCTCCTTTTAAAGAACAACTGCAAAACTTTAAAGAAGAAGTCAGTAAAGCCAACACTGAAAACATAAAAAATAAATCAAGTTTTGATGAACAATTCAAAAATTTGCTACAACTTAATCAGACTTTAAGCACTGATGCTCAAAATCTTACCAATGCTCTGCGCGGCAGTAAAAAAATGCAAGGTGATTGGGGAGAAGTTGAACTTAACAGAATCTTAGAAATATCCGGTTTACAACGTAACATCGACTTTTTTACGCAAGAGAACTTTAAAAATGAACAAAATCAAAATTTACGACCTGATGTTGTGGTTAGATTACCAAATAATCGAAGTGTAATTGTGGATTCAAAAGTATCTATGAACGATTACATAAACTATGTCAATACAGAAGATGAAAACCAGAAATCACAATATCTGCAAAAACACATTCAATGCATTAAGGCACATATTGATGAATTGTCTGCTAAAGAATATCAAAAATTACTCAAAGAAGAATCTCTTGATTATGTGGTAATTTTTATACCTATTGAGAGTGCTTTTGCCGCTGCAATTAAAGAAGACAATTCTTTATATGATTATGCATATAAGAAAAACATTGCACTGACAACTCCTTCCTCATTACTGCCAATCCTACGCACAGTGGAGAATTTATGGCAAATAGAAAACAGAAACAAATATGTTCAAAAAATAGCAGAGGTAGGAGGATATTTATACGATAAATTAGCAAACTTTGTAGATGATATGCAAAAAATAGATAAATCTTTAACCGGTGCCAGACAAACCTATGAACAAGCCATATCCAAGCTGGCAAACGGCAAAGGAAATGCCTTATCACTTGCAACCAGACTTAAAGAATATGGTGCTAAAGCAAATAAAGTAATTGCTATGGAATTTGATGATAACGAAAACGAATTATTAAAAATCAACGATAACTCTGAAGAAAAGGTATCTTAATATGAAAAAGATTTTATTTACCGGCGGAGGTTCCGGAGGACATGTAACCTTAAATTTAGGATTGATTCCATTGTTTAAAAAGGCCGGATGGGAGGTCATTTACATAGGTTCAAAAAACGGAATTGAAAACGAGTTGATAAAAAAAATCGAAGATGTACGTTACTACGCCATTGAGACCGGAAAACTGCGTCGTTATTTTTCAAAAGAAAATTTCAAAGATGCTATGCGCGTTCCTTTAGGAATTTTTCAAGCTTGGAAAATAATCCGCAAAGAAAAACCCGATGTAATATTTTCTAAAGGTGGTTTTGTATCTTTTCCTGTCGTATTAGGCGGATATTTAAGCGGTTGTCGAAAAATCTATATGCACGAATCAGATGTTACCCCAGGACTGGCAAATAAGATGTCATTACCTTTCGTTAATACTTTTTTCACCACGTTTGCAGATACTTCGAATTATGTAAATCATAAAGAAAAGATAAAGTATGTCGGACCTGTCTTAACTGACAGATTGGAAAACGGTAATAAAGAAAAAGCCCGTGATATGTGCTTTTTCAATTCTGATAAACCGGTTATTATGTTTGTAGGCGGTTCTTTGGGAGCAAAAAGCATTAATAATGCCGTGATTAAAAATTTAGAAACCTTATTAGATAAATATCAAATTATACATATTTGCGGTAAAGGCCAGACAATACAGGCAAAATGCGATGGGTACATGCCTTTTGAGTTTGTTGATACTGAGTTCAAAGATTTGATGGCTCTCGCAGATGTGGTAGTCTCACGCTCCGGTTCTAATGCTATTTTTGAACTGTTAAGCCAAAAAAAGCCTATGCTTTTGGTTCCTCTGCCATCAGCTTCAAGCCGAGGAGAACAATCATTGAATGCTAAATCGTTTAAGAAACAAGGCTTTGCCGAAATCTTAACCGATGACGAAGTATCTGATAAACTCGTGCAGAAAATTGATGAGGTTTTTCAATTTCGTAATGACTATATTAAAAATATGAATGAATCTTTATGGAAACGCACTTCTAATAAAGAACTTTTTGAGATTATAGAAAATGAGCAGAAACTATAAACATATTTTGTTTTTGACAGGGGCCGGCATATCGGCAGAATCCGGTCTTTCAACTTTTCGCAGTGAAAACGGATTATGGAACAATCATCGGGTAGAAGATGTTGCTACCATTGAAGCATATATGCGCAATCCTGATTATGTGCATCAATTTTATAATGATATGCGTCCGGAACTTTTTAAAGCAAAACCCAATCCCGCACACTTGGCTATAACCGAATTACAGAAAAATCATTCTGCTCAAATTGATGTGATAACACAAAATGTTGATACTTTACACGAAAAAGCCGGTAACAAAAATGTTTATCATATTCACGGACAAATAAATCAAATAGTCTGTATGAATTGCGGTCATGTGTTTGAAACTTGGGGAGATATAACTTCCGAAGATAAATGTGAAAAGTGCAATATTGCCGGTATGCTCAAACCAAACATTGTCTTTTTTGGTGAGGATTTACTCTATATGAATAAAGTTGATGCATTATTGAAATCTTGTGATCTATTTATTTCAGTTGGCACATCAGGTGTGGTTTATCCGGCAGATGGCTTTGTGCAATATGCCAAAATGTTCGGAGCTGATACCATAGAATTAAATATGGAACAAACCTCTAATAATCTCCTGTTTGACAGCCATATATATGGTCCGGCAGGCACCACCTTACCGATATTGGTAAAAGAATTACTGAATAATAAATAAAATATCATTAATCTTCATGCTCCAGCTCAACCAAGATTACATCACCATGTGCCCCTACCCGCATCGGAGGTCCCCAATAACCTACTCCTTTTGAAATAATCACTTTGGTTTTTGCTTTTTCATATAATCCGGACACCATACCGGCATTGCCTAATTTGGTTAGTAAATTAAAAGGAAATATTTGGCCGCCGTGAGTATGTCCGCATATCATCAAATCAACCCGATAATTTTCAACTTTTTTAAGTGTGTTAGGAATATGAGAAAGCAGAATTATGTATTCATTTTTGGCGTTTTTTATACTTTGTTCAACATTAACTGAAAAAGCTCTATCATCAGGAATACCGGCAATATAAACTCCGGTATTTTCAATACTTACTCCACTGTTATGTAAAACTTGCCACCCCAAAGAGGCAAACTCAGCCTCCCAAGCGTAGGGATTAAAATATGTTTCATGATTGCCTAAAACATAAAATATCCCCATTGAAGCTTTAATTTTCTTCAATTCCGCTATTTGTTTTTTTATGTTATCAACATTATCATCTCCAACATCTCCGACAAATAAAACAGCATCAGGATTTAAATTATTAAAAAACTTCACCCAAGACTTTACTTTGTCTGACGAAATCATCTTTGTAATATGTAAATCTGATGCAGCAAGTAATTTAACAGGCTTTTTTATCCGCTTGTCGGAAAACTTGTAGCGTATTACTCGTGGATTTTTTTCAGCGACATAAACGCCGTATACACTCACTGCTAAAACTGTCAAAACCGTAATTATATTAACATCTGCCACAATATTATCTTTAAGCGGCGAAATTATCAACCAACCATTGCTGAAATAATACAAAAACCACCAAACGGCATCGCGAATAAGCAACACAATCATCAATAAGAAGGCAAATCCTTCCATAAAATACCCTATTTTTGCTGCAATGGAATAAACTTTAAGCGGAATATCTTTTCTTGTTTGCCAATTCCAGATAACAACCGGCGAAAACCAAGCTGTAAATAAAAAAACATACACCAATATTTTAATCCATTCAGCGCAATCACAATACCCCAATAAAGGCAATGCTGTTAGAATTATACATAAAATTGCTATTACCGAATATACTGCCCAAAATGCCATTACTTTCTCCTTTGGCTTTATATATATCTCATTTTCACATAAATAAAACAAAAAAAGCAACCCCCGCGTAAAACGCGGGGTTCTTCATATGCGGCTATAAGCCTTTACCACTGGCAACCCCTGAACGGGGTTGCTTAGCGTCTGCCAGACGCAATCTATTACTACTTACCCGTAAACGGGTCGTTCAAATCCATTGTCAGCTGTTCGGCGATTTGATCTTCCTTAAGCTGATTTCTGATGTATTCCATGATTTTTTCGGTATTCTTACCTGTCGTATCAACATAGTACCCCTTACACCAAAATTCTCTGTTTCGGTATTGGTATTTTATGTTGCTCCACTTTTCATATATCATGA
>JAFUXW010000041.1 GCA_017477035.1 Alphaproteobacteria bacterium
CTTGCTGATTTTCCTGCTGTTCATCTTGTTGTTTATTCTCTTGCGACTTTTGTTGCTGTTGCTTATCATCTTGTTGTTGTTCGCTTTGCTGATTTTGTTGCTTATTTTTTTGTTGATCCTGCTTTTGTTGTTTTTCAGAATCTCGCGATTGTTGTTTATTCTGATTATTTTGTTGCTGTTGCTGCTGTTGCATTTTTTTCAAGTATTCCAAATTAAAACGAGCATCATCAAAATCAGGATTATTTTGCAATACCTGTTCATATTTTTTTATAGCTTCTGTTATTTTACCTGACTTTGCCAAAGCATTTCCCTGATTATACAATGACGTATCATCAGAGTTTTTTACAAAATTTTCGTAGGCCTTATCATACTTACCGTCTTTATACAAAGCTGCTGCTTTCCAAGCGGAAATATCAAATTTATCTGAAGCTTCAGAATATTTTTGCTTTTCAAAAGCTTTCATTGCTTCCTGATTGTTATTTAAAAACCATCCAGCGCATACAGGATGTCCGCTCAAAATCAAAATAAAGCAAGATATTAAAACTCCTTTACGGAAAAAATAAAGCAATAATATTGCCGGAAGCCAAAACAAGTAATATCCCATGTCTTCCCATATTGTTTGCATATTTTCGCTTTGTTTCAATTCTTTGGCATATATATTATTTATCTTATCTGTTAAAGCTTGCATATTTTGCTGATAATCCAAATATATACCTTGACCTTTATCGGCAACCATCTTCAGTTTTTCATTTTTTTCACTGCTTACTTTTATTATATTAACATCAAATCCTTTTGATTCTGCAGTAGCGGCGCTAGCCAAAGCGGCATCGAACCGTTCTCCGACATCTGCAGTTAAAATTATTATATTTCCTTTTTCATAACCTGATTTTTTCATTCTTTCAACAGCTAAATCAATTGCTCTGTCCAAACGATCACCGTTTTCAGGTAAAACATCTTCATCAAGCTGTGATAACAAATTTTCAATCAGCGATATATCTTCTGTCAAAGGAGAAATCACAAACGGTTCACGACTGTATACCAAAAGACCGGTTTCGGTTGATTTAAAATTTTTCAACAAATCAGTTACCACATATTCAGCACGCACTATTCTGCTTGGGGATACATCTTTTGCCCACATATCAGTTGACATATTTATCATTATCATCACCGGATTATCTACACTCAAAGTCGGGTTTTGTTTTTTTATCCACGTTGGACCGGCTAAAGATAGCAAGGTCAAAACCACGATAATCGTCAGTAATATATACGGAAACTTACGTTGTTTATTTTGTCCTTTTACCAGCAAAAAATTAAGCAAATGCTCATCGCAAATTTTTGCCCAAGAAGATTGTATGCTGTCATTTTGCAATACTTTCCACCCAAACACAATCGGCAATATCAAAGCTAACAACCAATACGGACGCAAAAAATGAAAATTTTGTAACCACTCCATCTTAAATTAAACCTTCCGTAATAATGAAAACATCAATAAAAACAATAGTAACGCGATTCCGGCAGGATAATAGTATAAATCCTTGGTTTCTTGCACAAAACGCCCTTCTTGCTCTTGAGCCTCCAATTTGTTAATTTCATCATATATTTTCGCTAATGATTGCACATCTTTAGCCCTGAAATAGCGTCCTTTGGTAACATTGGCCAAATATTTTAATCCTTCCTCATCTATTCCTTGATTGGCGGGAATACTGAATAAACCACCGAAAAACGGCTCACTGTCGCTTTCAGCACCGATGGTATATATTTTAATTTTTTCTTGCTCTGCTAATTTGATTGCCTGTGGAAAAGATAAACGACCATCATTATTTTCTCCGTCTGTTAACAATATAATCATTTTATTGTCATTTTTAGTATCTTCTTTGGTCAAGTTCTTAAGCGCAACTCCGACTGCATCGCCTATAGATGTGGAATTTCCTGCCATTCCGGCATCTACACTATACAGAACCTCTTTTAAAGATTGTCTATCATAAGTCAATGGCACCTGCATATAGGCTCTGGTACCGAACAAAACCAGTCCTATTCTATCTTCTGTCCTTTCGTCTGCAAATCTACTGACAACGCTTTTTACAGCCTCTAAACGGGTATAATATCGATTCTGATAACGAAAATCTCGCTCATTCATTGAAGTGGAAATATCCGCAACTAACATAATATCACGCCCTTCGTGACGGATTTTCAAAGGCTCCCCCACCCATTGCGGACGACACAATGCTAACACAGACAACCCCCAAACAATCGCCAACCCTAAAACACCAAGCCACGAAATCTTTGAAGCAGAACTTTGAAAATATTTTCTTGTTTTACTTTGTTCCTTAATTTTTATTATATCATTTATAAAAGGAACTTTCAGGGCATCTCCATACATTTTTCCCGCTATCGGTAAAACATAATATGACACAAACGGCAGCAATAACAGCCACAACATTTCAGGATAGGCTAAATTTATCATAAATTATCTCCTATCCAATCATAACAAAACCGCCATAATTTTTGTTGTTTTTCCTTGTTGTATAAATCAGTATCTTCTGGCATAAACGGCGCATTTTTCAGCAAATCTGAAGTTTCTGTATCTAAAATGTATTTGCTTTTGTTATTTAAAAAGTTTATCCATTCATCACCGATAAAGGCAACCGCATGTGGATATTTATGCACACATACCCGCCGCAAAATTTCAGACATTTGCACCACTGTTGCTAAATTATAACTGTTTTGCAAGTCGCGTAATAACTTACGAGCATAAATACGGGCACTGGTGCGACGAAACCAAATAAAAAGTTTAATTAAAATTATCAAACATATCAGCGATAACAATAAAAACCACCATCCGTATGCCAATGGAAACAATGGTATTCCGTCTGCAGGTAAGTGAATATCGCGTAATTCCGGCAAGTTATCCATTTTTTACTATTATCTCCTCTCCTATCTTTCATAAATGTAGGTTTGAAAACAACAAATATCAAGTTTTCTACTTACGGGCAAATTTCGGTTTTTTAGCCGGAATCCTCGTCTTTCGGGCTTTATTAGTATTAGATGACAAATTTATTTGGCGTAATTTCATAGCAGATGAACGCGGAGGATAAATTATTTTTCCTTTATACGCTGATTGTATACTGTCAGCCTTTGCTTCTTCAGTTGGCTCTA
>JAFUXW010000042.1 GCA_017477035.1 Alphaproteobacteria bacterium
AACAAAAATATTGGCATCCGGTACAACATCTGCTATATTTTTTCCCTCAACGGCATGAGCCACCCAAAAATTTCGACAATCTGCCTTTTCATACAAAATCTTTGCTACGTCGCATGCTCCTAAACCGTAGGCATCATCTTTGATAACTGCCGACGGTGTTGCCGGATTTATTATTTTGCTTAATGATTGATAATTTTCAACCAAATTCTGCAAATTAATCTGCAAAACCGGTTGTGTAAAAATTTTTGAAAGATGTCTTGTAAAAATATACATAGCTGTTATTATCTCCACATAAAGGAATTGAAAAAGATGTACTATTTTGATTCGCACATTCACTTACAAGATTATAAAACGCAAGAAGTTAAAAATGTGGTTAATAATGCCATAAAAAATAACATTTCGCGTTTTATAAACGCCTCAGCACACCCTAATGACTGGGGAAAAGTGAAAAATTTATCATTACAATATCCCCAAATTATTCCGGCCTTTGGAATCCATCCATGGTATATAGATAATCTTGATAATAATTGGATTGATAAATTAGAAATACTCATACAGAATAATCCGCAAGCAATGATCGGTGAGTGTGGAATAGATCGCCTAAAAAATAACAATATTAATGCGCAAATAAATGTTTTATTACCGCAAATCGATTTAGCAATAAAGTATAATCGCCCACTTATTATCCACGCCGTTAAAGCTAATCATGAATTTGAAAATTTATTTTCGATTCTGCCGAAAAAAACTGTTTTTCATTCTTTTACCGGCTCTGTCGAATGGGGAAAATCTATACAAAAACACGGATTTTTCATTGGCATTAATTTTTCGATTTTGCGCAAAAAAAATGCTGCCGAAATTTTGCGAAATATAAGCTTTGGAAAAATATTATTGGAAACTGACGGTCCTTATCAGAACAACATAAAAGATGAAGAAACTTTACCGCAAAACCTACCATTATTGGCTGAAGAAATTGCCAACCTCTCCGGTATGGAACTTATTGACTTTTTAAATATTTTAAATCAGAATCAACAAAAATTTTTAGGAGAATAATCTAATGCAAGCCACACCCAAAGCACTGCGTTTACATATAGCTATTGCCGGAAGAGTTAATTCCGGAAAATCCACATTGCTGAATTTACTAACCGGACAACAAGTTGCAATAACATCTTCTCAAGCCGGAACCACCACCGATGTAGTGGAAAAAGCTCAAGAATTACCGCCGCTCGGTCCGGTTTTATGGCTTGATACCGCAGGTTTTGGTGACGAAAGCGAACTAGGTGAAAAGCGTATGAAAAAAACCTATGCAGCATTAGATAAAGCCGATATTGTATTATTGGTTTGCTCTGGTGATAATATAGGACAACCGGAAGAACAAATCATAAAATACACGAACTCGCGTAATACTCCTCTGATAAGAATCTATAATCGAGCTGATGAGTATAAAATTAAAGCCACTGATGGCATAAAAGTTAACGCAACCGATTTATCTTCAAGAGATCAAGTTCTTAACGAATTAAAATCTTATATTATTAAAGTATGTCCTGAAGACTTTTTAAGTTCACAACCTCTTATCGGTGATTTAGTCCCTACTCACAGCACGGTTATTATGATTATTCCGCTTGATTATGAAGCACCGAAAGGACGTTTGATTATGCCTCAGGTGCAAGCAATACGCGATTGTCTTGACCATAATCAAAATATTATGGTTGTCAAAGAAGACAACTACATCAATGTGCTTAATAACTTAAAAACTCCGCCGGCTCTTGTTATATGCGACTCACAAATCGTCGACCGTATGGTGAAAGAAACTCCGCCTGAAATAAAATGCACCACATTTTCCATTTTGATGGCGCGTTTCAAAGGTGATTTAAGCAAAATGACAAAAGGTGCGCAAATGATTTCAAAACTGCAAGACGGCGATAAAGTATTGATTGCCGAGTCTTGCACCCACCACGCTATGGAAGATGATATCGGCAGAGTAAAAATACCGAATTGGCTATTAAAAAAGACCGGAAAACAGCTGCAAATCGACCACGTAAGCGGTTGCGATTTCGGTACTGATTTGAGTAGATATAAATTGGTAATTCAATGCGGAGGATGTAACATTAATCGCCGTGAAATATTATCACGCATTTATAAATGCGAGCACGCCGGCGTTGCAATTACCAACTACGGTGTGTGCATATCTGAATTAAAAGGAGTTCTATCTCGCGTCTTGGAACCATTTGAAGGATAGTTCTCATTTATCTTTATTTTTATACAGGTAAGTCAGAATTATTTGCAAACATTTAATTACACATATAAGCAAGAAACCGCCGATAAACGGCGGTTTTCATCATAAGCCAATGCTCTTCCTAAAATCTGAAGTAAATAAACGGATTATAGGTGGAAGCGGCAATGCTAGGAAATTATTTATCTGCTTTAGTCCATTCAGCGTGGATTTTGATTTCATCACCGGCTTTGGCTTTAATTGTATGACGGAACGGCTTGTTGTGCCATACGGACACCGGCTCAGATAAAATTTTCTTACCGTTAACGGTAAAAGAAGTATATTTTACCCAAACAGGAATAAATTTTTTATTTTCATCGCGTTTATCAGGACCACGCAAGACTACCATCAATTCACTATCATTTAAGGATTTGATATTTATATCCGTACTGCTTTTGTCTCTTTGTATTACATATCCTTGATTACCTGATTTTTGCATCCAACCTGCTTGTTTTTCAGGTGTTTTTGAACCATCAACATAAACTTCAAATTGCGGCTTTTTAGCATCTACTAATTTTGTAGTTAAATCAATACGAGCCACTATTTTTTCGTCCTTAGGTTTAGGTGCAGTTGTTGCGGTTGCAACTTTTTGCTCCTGAACTTTGACATTGTTGCTCGGTTTGAAAAACATTATTCCGCCGGCAATCACCGCAATAGCCACAACAACTGCGGTTACTACTCCGGCCTTACTTTTTTCGTTTTTAATTTCTTTACTCATTTTAATTTTCTCCTATAAATATTGAATAAAAGATTTTGTTAAACTTGTTATATACGTCTGTGTTTTGATACCAAAACGATGAAAGACGACAGTTTCTACACTCTGCTCCTGCAAGAGTTTAATTGCTTGTGCAGAAGTATTCTTTTCACCCTTACGTTCAGTATCGTCAAAAATAATGACGAAGTCATCTGCAACATTACCATTCTTGATTAGATCCAACATGTTTGAACGTGGTAACTTTTGCTCAGCCCCCCATGGACCATCAATAATTATCAAATCATACTTTGTATTACCGACTATTTCATTTAAATCCTTATACTTGCGACATTCTGTTTTGTCGTAGGTAAAAAATTCCAAATCGCGTTGATGAACTTTTATATGTTCATTTTGCGCTAACTGTGGTTGATAGGTGGCAATCCAATCGGAATCATTTTCTATAATATCAAGTGTTGCATTCTGATTGCAATATGCCACATATTGCGAGGTTAAACGAGAAGTTTGCCCCATTCCCATTTCTAAAATATTCTGCGGCTTTGTATTATCCAAAATACGGTAAAGCATATAAATAAAGCTGTAATTTGCTGCCCAACCATGTAAGGAAAAAGACTTATCATGTAACCATGTGCTATTAATAATCGTATCGTGCAAAAGGTCAGCAAAATTAAGTTCTTTATAATATCCCTGCATCTGCCTACAAACTCGATTAAAATCGTTTTGAAGTTGCGCAACCTTTTTATCATTTTGTAACAAATGACGATATATTTTATTCAGCTCTTTGCTGATTTTATTTGTTTCTGCTACTTCACTCATGCTGCTGAATCCTTATTCTTATTATCTCCTTCTATCTTCTTTTTGACATCTTCAGACAAAGACAAGTGACTGCACACTTCATTCCATAAATCTTCATTACCTATCCAGAAACTCGGATTAGATTTATCACTTCCATTTGCGTGAATATCATTTGCTTTAATATCGTAGAATATAACATTAGGATTAATTTCATACTTTATAATTTCTTGTTCTAAATCAGAATGTCTGATATTTAACAATTTTATCTGTAATTTAGGGTACATTTTTGCAATTTCCCGCAAGAATAATTGAAAATTATAAATATCATCATTTCTGTTACATATCAAGCATATACTTTTTGAAGTTTTTAAAATATCTTTCATGCGTTCATATCTGCGGCCGAACAACTCCTTAAACTCGGTCATATACTCATCAACAGTCTTTTCAATAGGGAAGCCATACATAGAAATAATTCTATTTTTAATATCAGTAACATACCTTGCTTTTTTGCCTATTTTGTTTTTATCTTCCACGTATTCATTAAACCAATCTGATATACCATGTTTTAAAGTTGATATAATGGTTGATAAAGGAAAGTTCATCATCCAATCAAATGGTAATGAGCAATATCTTAATTCCGACTTTCTTAGCCAGTAAGCAGGACGACAAGCAGAACCTATAGGGATAAAACAATCTGCAGTAATTTGCGGATAATCATTAACTTTACTTTCTAAATATCCACCTCCAATATTTGCTAAGATTTTTTCAACTATTTCATCAATATTTTCATTTATAAATTCATCGTTTGAACATATTTGCGGTAAAATATTTTCCAATTCTTGCTTAGTATATTTGTGATATTGCTGCTCTATAACCAAAGTAATTTCCTGTCCATTCTTCACGGACATCTCATATATATATGGTCTTCCATACCACGTCGCAACAGGTAAGGGTAGCACCTCTCTATCATCAATTTTTACAGATTTAAATTCAACCCACACGCAAATACGTTTATCTTTATATCTGAAATCTTGTCCGCGCAAACTAATTTTCAATTTTCCATCATTAATAATTTTTAATTTAATTTTATTAAATATTGAACTACTTAACGCGACCTTACCTTTCCCATAGGAATCGCTATACCATTGAGGTGCTAGCACTTTTCCATCAGATATTGTAACAGTCACATCATTATTTTCATTACCAAAATTCTTAAAATCTATTCTTATGTTGGTTAATTTGTTCAATACTGTATTAATTTTTTTATCTATTCTT
>JAFUXW010000043.1 GCA_017477035.1 Alphaproteobacteria bacterium
CCGATGCATGAAAAACAGAATCATTTTATTTTATTTGCAAGTAATAAAGACGAGCAAAAAGTAGCAGATGATTTATTACGTAAGCTTATTACAAAAGTTTCAAAAGAAATGGGACGAAAGTTGGATAATTATTCTGCTGTCGATTTGGAAAAATCAGCTATCGGTAAAAAATAAAATAATTTTTTGGAAAAAATAAAGCCGCCTGTTGCAGACGGCTTTTTTATTGCCTATATATTGTATATGTTAAGTAAATTAGAAATTTGAAAGAATAAAATAAATGCAAGATGAAAATATAGAAAAGACGGATAAGAAAGAAGATTTGCCGGTGTTGCCACTTCGTGATGTGGTAGTGTATCCTAAAATGATAGTGCCGATATTTGTCGGGCGTGAAAAGTCTATTGAGGCTGTGCAAAAAGCCAATGATAAAGGATCTGATATTGTATTGGTAATGCAGAAAAAAGCTGAAACGGAAGTTCCGACTATTAAAGATTTATATAGAGTCGGAACACTTGCAAATGTTTTACAAATGCTACGATTGCCAGATGGAACAGTTAAGCTGTTGGTTGAAGGTTTGGAGCGGATTAAAATTAGCACCTTTCACGAAAATAAAAGTTACATAAGTGCTGAAATAGAGAGTTATCCGCAAGAGGAAGGTGATAAAAAAACAATAGAATCGTGGGCTAGAGCAGTTACCAGTCAATTTGAAGAATATGTAAAGCTTAATAAAAAAATTCCATATGATGTTATTCAATCGGTAAAGCAAATTGAAGAATACGATAAACTTGCCGATACGGTTGCTTCACATTTATCGCTTAAGACGGCAGATAAACAATTTTTACTTGAAGCCAATAATTTACAAGAACGTTTGAATAAAATTCTACAATTGATAGATACTGAAATAATGGTTCTGGAAGTAGAAGATAAAATTAAGCATCGTGTAAAAAAACAGATGGAAAAAAGCCAAAAAGAATACTACTTAAATGAGCAGATGAAGGCTATTCAAAAGGAATTGAACAGCAGCGAGGACGGTGATGAGTATGATACTTATTTAAAGCGCATTAATCAAACTAAATTCACAAAAGAAGCACGTGAAAAAGCACTCTCCGAACTCAAAAAATTGCGTTCTATGGGTAATAGCACTCCGGAGAGTTCAATTGTGCGTAATTATCTGGATTGGCTTTTGGATTTACCGTGGGATAAGAAGACGAAGCTTAATAAAGACTTGAATAAAGCTATCGAGATTTTGGAAGAAGATCATTACGGATTGGAAAAAGTAAAAGAGCGTATTGTTGAATACTTAGCGGTGCAATCTCGTTCAAAGCACTTGAAAGCTCCGATTTTATGTTTGGTAGGGCCTCCAGGAGTTGGAAAAACATCTCTTGGAAAGTCAATAGCGCGAGCTACTTCTCGTAACTTTGTGCGTGCATCTTTGGGAGGAATGCGTGATGAAGCGGAAATCAGAGGACATCGTCGCACATATATAGGGGCTATGCCGGGAAAAATTCTGCAATCTATGAAAAAAGCAGGAACTTCGAATCCTTTGTTTTTACTGGATGAAATTGATAAATTGGGTAGCGATTGGCGTGGCGATCCCAGTTCGGCTTTGTTGGAGGTTTTGGATCCGGAGCAGAATAATACATTTGAAGATCATTATCTTGATGTTGATTATGATTTATCGGATGTGATGTTTGTAACTACAGCCAACTCTCTTAATATGCCGCGGCCGTTGCTTGATAGAATGGAAATTATTCAGCTTTCAGGATATACCGAAGACGAAAAAATTCAGATTGCCAAAAGGCATTTACTTAGTAAGGTATTTGATGAAAATGCGGTTGCTTGTTCGGAACTCATTGTTACCGATGAAGCAATAAGAGATATAATTCGCTATTATACCAGAGAAGCCGGCATGCGCAATTTAGAGCGCGAATTGGCCACTATTGCCCGTAAAGCAACCAAAGAAATTTTGCTTAATAAAGACAAGTGCATTACCATAGAGATTACACCTGAAAACTTGGATAAATATTTGGGTGTTCGTCGCTTCAGTTGCGGAGAAGCCGAAAAACAAGATCATATAGGTGTTACCACGGGATTGGCGTGGACAGAGGTTGGCGGTGATATTTTGTTTATTGAAGCAGTGGATATGCCAGGTAAGGGAAAAGTTACACAAACCGGAAAACTCGGAGATGTAATGAAAGAATCCATTGAAACAGCATATTCGGTAGTCAGAGCGCATTCTAAAGAATTAGGCATTGAAACAGAAACTTTTGAAAAAACAGATATTCATGTTCACGTTCCAGAGGGAGCAACGCCAAAAGACGGCCCATCTGCCGGTATAGCGATGTTTACCACATTGGTTTCGGTTCTGACTAAAACACCTGTAAAAAGCGATGTGGCAATGACAGGGGAAATTACCTTGCAGGGTAGAGTATTGCCTATAGGAGGATTGAAAGAAAAGTTATTGGCAGCTTTGCGTGGAGGTATTAAAACAGTAATAATTCCTCAAGAAAATATGAAGGACTTGGCGGAAATACCTGATAATGTCAAAAATGAAATGACTATAATTCCTGTAAGTAAAGCTTCCGAAGTGTTAAAAATAGCTTTAAGAAGGTAAATAAAAGCGGAGTTAATCTCCGCTTTTATTTTTGATATTTTAAGGCATCTAATGCACCTTGCAGAATATATGCGGCTGCAGATGAATCCAAAACTTTTTTACGTTTTGCTCTTGAAAGATCTATTTCATCAATTAAAAAACGTTCAACAGCAGAAGAAGAAAGTCGTTCATCCCAAAATAACACAGGTAGGGGAATCTCCAGTATCAACTTATCGGCAAAAGCACGCACTTCTTTGGCTATTTCTCCTTCTTGCCCATTCATTTGCAAAGGAAGACCAAATACGAATCCGCCGATTTCTTTTTCTTTAACTATTTTTTTGATTTCCGCTACATCATTTTCCCAAGTAGAGCGGTAAATAATTTTATAAGAAGTAGCAATTCCGCACATCAAATCAGAAACCGCCAATCCAATGCGCTTTGCACCGTAATCCACCCCTAAAAGAGCCTTATAGGGAGGAAGACTTTTATTAAAATCAGCTATGCTCATATTATCTCCGTTTTTATTTATTCATAAATAAACCAAAACAAAAAGTCAACGAGTTAATCTGTTGTCTATAATCTTTTTTTTACTTTACTATTTGTAAATTCAATAGTATTGTTACGCATACGTAAAATTTGTTTTAAGAGGTGAAAAAGTGAAAAAGTTCAAATATTTGCTGGCAACATTAATTTTGTTCGCAGTTACTCCGGCACGAGCAGAATTGGAAATTGATGTACGCGGAGCTACGCGCAATCCAATGCCGATAGCAATTCCGGAAATGATAGGCTCTAATTCGAATATTTTTACCAAAATCATAGGTAAAAATTATGGAGATAAGATTCACGAAGTTATATCAGATGATTTGGATAGAAGCGGCTTATTCAGAATTATCCCGCAGGATAGTTATATCGAAAAATTAATCTCTATTGATCAAAAACCTCAATTTATTGATTGGCAGGCCATAAAGTCACAAGCTTTAGTGCAAAGCCAGATTGTAGAATTACCTGGAGAAAAATTACAGGTTAATTTTCGTTTATGGGATGTTGTTTCTCAACAACAACTGCTTGGTAAAACGTTTACTTCTACCAAAGATAACTGGAGAAGAATTGCTCACGTAGTAGCAGATGCCATTTATGAAAGACTTACCGGTGATAAAGGATACTTCAATACTCGCGTGGTTTACGTTTCAGAAAGCGGAGCAGCAAATCGTCGGGTTAAGCGTTTGGCGATTATGGATCAAGATGGTGAAAACCATAAGTTCTTGACAGATGGCAGAAATTTGGTTCTAACTCCGCGCTTTTCTCCAAATATGCAAAAAATAACTTACTTGGAGTATGTGGGCAATAATCCTCGTGTTTATATGATGGACTTAACAAACAATCGTAAGCAGGTTTTGGGTAATTTCCCGGGGATGACATTTGCTCCGGTTTGGTCTCCGGATAGTTCGAAAGTGTTGATGAGTTACGCTCATAATGGTTCAACTAATATATATGAGATGAACTTAAATTCACGTAGTATTAAACAAATAACTTTCGGTAATGCAATTTCAACATCGCCAAGCTATTCTCCGGATGGCTCAAAGATAGTGTTTAATTCTGACAGTGGAGGAAATCAACAAATCTATGTAATGAATGCAGATGGTTCTAATATTGAGAGGATAAGTTTTGGTAAAGGACGATATGCTACTCCTGTGTGGTCTCCTCGTGGTGATTACATTGCATTTACCAAAATGCAGGGAGGCGCATTCTATATAGGTGTTATGGCTCCAGATGGAAGCGGTGAACGTATTTTGGCTGACGGATATTTGGTAGAAGGCCCGACTTGGTCGCCAAATGGTCGTGTTTTGATGTATTTCCGTCAGGATAGAGGAGCGCCTGTCAGATTATATACGATTGACTTAACAGGGTATAATGAGCGCAGAATTGTTACTCCTTCCGATGCTTCTGATCCGGCGTGGTCCCCATTACTACCTTTATAAAAAATCAAACAAGGTCTAAAAATCAACAGCGGTTGAAAAAAAAAACCGCTGTTTTTTGTTGTATTTATGAAACATTATGCTACAAGCATAAATTTTCCACATATTAAAAAGTTCACATTTCTTTTTAAAAAAGTTTGATATATTGGAGTTGTAAATATTGTAAATTAACTTAGGAGGAAGGCAATGAGAAGAAAAATCTCTGCAAAAATCCTAGGGGGAGGGACATTGTATTTTTCTTATATCAATACTCCTCGTTTCAGAGGCTTATGCGAAAGTTTACTTTCTGCCGGGCGGACGATGTTCCGGCGACACAATGGCAAACGGAATAAAAGCAGTCCAAGGTAATCAATGCCTAGGCTACACATTAACACAAATCAAATGTAAAAATCAAGCATGTGAAGAAGGGTGGAAGTGCGAATCGTGTACGAATGCGCAAGGCACCTATTACAAGTGTATTGAAAAGCCGACACCGGAAGGCTTTGAAAAAGGCCTATATGAATGTAAAACTCCGTGTCAGGCATATACCCACAGTGGTTTCACAGG
>JAFUXW010000044.1 GCA_017477035.1 Alphaproteobacteria bacterium
CCCGGATGAACCACGCGTAACACATCCCAACCGGTAATCAGTCCTTCGCCGACTTTGGCATAAATATCATCAATTGTTTCTGCTTCAAAATCAGAAAGCACATTTACCAACTCTTTTTCGGAGAAGCTTTGGTCTTCTGATTTGAACAATTTTTCTAATATTTCTTTGCCGAGGGTGATAAATTGTTCGCGTTTGTTGATACGTATATAACGGCGAATTGCAGCTTTTGCTTTGCCGGTTACAACAAATCTATCCCATTCCAAGGAGGGATGTTGATTTTTAGATGTTAATACTTCTACTTGGTCACCGTTTTGTAATATGGTGCGTAATGGTTTGATTTCACCATTTATGCGTGCGCCCACACAAGTATCCCCGACATTGGAGTGGATGGCATAAGCAAAATCTACAGGAGTAGATCCCACCGGAAGACCGATTAAATCTCCTTTAGGAGTAAAGCAAAATACTTGGTCATTATACATTTCCAGTTTAGTATTTTCCAAAAATTCATCAGGATTTTGAGCTTGGTCCAATATTTCCAATAATTCACGAATCCAACGAAAGTTTTTGCCCTCGGTTCGTGAACCTTGTTTATATGCCCAGTGAGCAGCCACACCTTTTTCATTAACTTCATGCATTTCATAGGTGCGTATTTGTACTTCAATACGCACATCCAATGGACCGATAACACCTGTGTGCAATGATTGATAGCCGTTAGGCTTAGGAGTCGAAATATAATCTTTAAAACGCCTTGGAACCATGTGATATTTACTGTGAATAATTCCCAATGCCTGATAACAATCTGCAACCGAATCTACACAAATACGAAAAGCCATAATATCGCATAGTTGTTCAAAAGAAGCATTTTTCAATTGCATTTTGCGCCAAATAGAATACGGAGATTTTTCTCTACCGGTAATAGTACACTTAATACCGTTATCTTCCATATCTTTCTCAAGTTGTTTGATAATTTTCGGTACAATATTGCTTCCTTGTTCGCGCAAAAAGTTCAAGCGGGCAACAATAGAATCATGCGCTTCTTTATAAAGTTCGGCAAAAGCGATTTCATCCATTTCTTCTTTAACTTCGTCCATACCGATACGTTCGGCAAGAGGAGCGTAGATATCAAGAGTTTCGCGAGCAATGCGAGCTCGTTTATCAGGTGAGCAAAAATGTAAAGTTCGCATATTATGCAGTCTGTCAGCGAGTTTTACAAGCAAAACCCGAATGTCTTCGGACATGGCCAGTAGTAATTTTCTAAAATTTTCAGCCTGTTTACTGGAGCCGGATTTTTGTTCGATTAAAGCTAATTTAGTAAGTCCATCTACCAGCTGTGCAACTTGTTCGCCGAATAACTCTTTAATTTCATCTAAAGTTGTATCTGTATCTTCTACCGTATCGTGCAAAAGAGCAGCAATAATAGTTGAGCAATCTAAACGATATTTGGTTAAAATGCCGGCAACTTCAATCGGGTGAGAATAATAAGGATCACCTGATGTACGTAATTGTGAACCATGTTTTTTCAAGGTAAACACATATGCACGATTAAGAGCATCTTCATCAGCGTATGGGTCGTAAGACTTGACCAAATCAACAAGTTCATATTGACGCAGCATTTATTTTTCCTCTAATCAAAAAAAG
>JAFUXW010000045.1 GCA_017477035.1 Alphaproteobacteria bacterium
ATATGACTGATGAAGAAAAAGAAGCCTGGATGAAAGATTGGTTATCAACGCGTAAGAAAGACTTTGATACCATCAAAAAAGATTGGATGGCGCATCAACCTGAAAAAATGTTGATACACTTGTTAGCTAAACATAACAGAGGCAGATTAACTACGGAAGAGGCTGAAAAATTCCCGCAGATGATTGAAGATTTAATGCAAAAAATTGAATCCCCTGATAATAATCGTATGCAGAATTTGCTTGATTATATTAAGAGACCTCGTATGCAAGCAAGGATAGGGCGTTTTAATGAAGAAACGATGAATATATTAGCGCATACCGTGTTGCGTAAAGTACCGGAGGCAGAACGCGATCAATACTTAGCGAAAGATTTTGCTAAACGCCGTGAAGAATTACGCAATATGCCGGATAGCGTTAAAGCAAAGGTTATATCAGACAGCATAAATCAACGCGCTACTAATTTACCGGAAGAGCGAACGCTTACAGCAAGTGAACGTATGGCTAATATGCCTTCGGCTCTTAATCAGGGTAGATCAATGTAAATAGATTTTGTAATTTGAAAGATAAAAGAGCGTTATTTTAACGCTCTTTTTCTATTCAAAATTTTCCCGATTAGGACTAATTGACATACAAAGTATTATACCGAAACTTGCCATAATCGAAAACATAACTGTTCCGCCATAAGATATCAAAGGCAATGGCACTCCAACCACCGGTAGAACTCCCATTACCATTGCAATATTTATAAATACATATAAGAAATAATTGGTATTTAGTCCTATAATGGTCATTCGTGCAAAATAATTACGTGTTCTGAATGCAAAAATATATCCTAGTGCCAACACTAAAAGATTTAAAAATACCAAGCTCACACTACCAAATAATCCAAATTCCTCGGAAAACATTGTGAAAATAAAATCAGTATGCTTTTCCGGTAAAAAGTTCAGATGTGTTTGCGTACCGTGTAAAAATCCTTTGCCGAACAGACCTCCGGAGCCGAACGCTATCTTGGATTGGATAATATGATACCCTGCTCCTAAAGGATCTCTCTCCGGGTTTAAAAAAGTCAATACTCTGTTTTGTTGGTATTCGTGCAAAAAGTTCCATAGCAGAGGTAAACTTCCGCCAACAGCACCTCCGACGAGCGTAAACTTCCACCATTGTACACCGGCGGCAAAAAACATTACACCGGCTGTTATCAAAACCATTAAAGATGTTCCCAAATCAGGTTCCGAAGCAATTAATGCTACCGGAAGCAACGTCATTATCGCCGGAATAATAACTCCTCTTATGGACTTAATACCTTGTATGGTGGCAGATGTAAAATATCTTGCCATAAACAAAACAATGCCTATCTTCATTAGTTCTGACGGCTGAATTTTAAATAGCTTTAAATCTATCCAACGTTGTGCTCCCATACCGACATGGCCGCCGATTTCTACGGCAAACAATAATATTAATGCTACAAAATAAAACCAATATGCTCCGTTGTAGTAATGCTTAGGGGCAACCAGTGCCAGTGCAAACATTAATATTATTGCCAACGCAAAACGCAGTAGGTGTTTAATCGCCCAAGGCTCCCAATTTCCGTTTGCTGCCGAGTAAAGCGTCATAGTTCCAATAAGAGCAAGGACAATAATAAAAAAAATGTATAAAAAGCTCATTTGAAAAACTTTATCTATCCAATTTGCATTATTGCTGCTTTCTAATCCATACATCTCTTATCCCTTATTTTATATCAAGTTTTATTGCTTCTTGTAAAATTTTTCCGGCTATAGGAGCGGCAACACCGGAACCTGATGAACCATGTTCTACAATTACTGCCACTGCATAGCGAGGATTATCTGCAGGAGCATATCCCATAAACCAAGCGTGATTGCGTAACCTCCAAGGTAGTTTATTGTCACTTATGATACCGCTTTTACGTTCACGCATGGAAATACGGCGAACTTGTGTGGTGCCGGTCTTTCCTCCCATACGAGCTCCATCTAAATTAAATTTAGCCTTAGATGCCGTTCCTCCTATGCCATTCACCACTTCAAACATTCCTTGTTTGACCAATTCAATATTACGAGTGGAAATATCCATGCGTTTAAAGCTTTTCTTCCCTTGTTTAACAAATGTAGGATTAATTTCATATCCGCCATTTACGACTCGGGCTAACATTGTAACAAGTTGCATAGGTGTTACTAAAACATATCCTTGTCCGATACCGGAATTAGCACTGTCACCTTGTGTCCATTGTGTCCCATATTTAGATTTTTTCCAATTTTTTGATGGGATAAGCCCGCTTTTTTCATTATCCAATCCTACATTTAGCACTTGTCCCATACCTAATTTTAGCGCCATATCACGAATTTTATCTATACCCAAACGTAAAGCTGTTTCATAAAAGAAAATATCGCAAGAATATTTAAGTGCTTCAACTACATTTAGACTTCCATGCCCAACGTGTTTCCAACAATGAAAACGGGATGTTCCCACTTTCATTGCTCCGTTGCAATAATAACGTGTATTTGCGTTAATGATTCCTGCTTCCAATGCGGCAAGAGCTACAACTATTTTAAATGTTGAACCAGGTGAGTACTGACCTGAAACGGCTTTATCTATAAGAGGATTTCTTTCATTATTTAATAGTTCGTTCCAATGTTTATAACTGATACCATTAGTGAATAGATTCGGATTGAATGACGGAACCGATACCATAGCCAATATTTCTCCGTTTTTAACGTCTAATACTACAGCAGCTCCGCTGTTATCGGAAAATGCCTTTGTGGCAGCCTCTTGCAAACGGGTATCAATTGTCAAAGTAATGCTTTCACCTTCAATACCGGACTGCCGCTCTATTTCCTTCATAACTCTGCCGTAGGCATTTACTTCAAGTTTAACGGTTCCGCTTTTTCCTTGTAATTTATAATCAAAAAATTTTTCCAAGCCGGATTTTCCGATTTTAAATCCCGGAACCATATATAAAGGATTATCTTTTTGCTCATTTTTATCTTTTTCAGCGATTGGTCCAACATATCCTAAAACATGAGCATATAAATCACCATATGGATAGTATCGGCTCAGCCCCTCATTAATTTCTACTCCCGGTAAGTCAGGGGCTTGCAGCAATATTTCTGACACGTCTTTCCATCCCAAGTTATCTTTCAATTTTATCGGAATAAATTTTCTCTTTGATTTAATATCTTTTTTAATTCTTTGCTCTTCATCTTCAGAAAGCGGGATGATTTTTTTAAATGTCTCTAATGTTGTTTCAATATTCGGAGCTTGTTCCGTAATAAGTAGTGCCTGAAAATTTTGTTCGTTTTTAGCTATGATTTCGCCGTTACGGTCATATATAGTTCCGCGCGGAGGAAGTAAAAAGCGCGTCGAAATTCTATTTTCATCAGACATCATCTTATATTTATCAGATTGCACCACCTGTAAAAAATACAACCTGACTACAATAAGCACAAAAGCTAATAAATTTATTAAAATAATAAAAATCAACCTTCTGCTCAAAATCTGATTTTTTTCCGCATTAAAATTATTCATCAATATACTCCCGCGGTAAGAATCTATTTTGGATTTTTAGGTTTATCAATGCGATTAGCGGATAAAACATAATTGTTGAAACATATCCCAGAAAGCCTTCCCATAACGGAATTATGCTACCGGAATATATCATTAATAAAATCCATTTAAATAAAAATTCTCCTAATGCGACAAAGGAAAAAATAAACCATATTGCACCGAATGAAGAATTTCTGAAATAATGCGCTAACCAATAGGTAGCAGATGCGGTTAAAAGCATAAGCAATATATTAGTCCCCAGAGGGGATGAGCTGTATACGTCGGTTAAGAATCCTACTATAAATGCAGAAACGTATCCAAAGTAATCTCCGCGTTTTAAAATCCAGCAAAATACGCAAATAAGTCCTACCGACGGACGAAAATAGCTGAATTGCATAGAATTTATTGGAACAAAAGAAATAAACATTAATATCAAAGTTGATAATAAT
>JAFUXW010000046.1 GCA_017477035.1 Alphaproteobacteria bacterium
AAACCGGTGGAATCTTCAAACAAAAATTGACAATCTCTGTCTTCTACCATCAATTTTTCAACCGTATCTTCTGTTCTGAAGCGTTCATTGGTTTTGGTACCTGCTTCTACTTCTTTCATTTCCACCTGCATAAAAGCACCGCCTTTACCCGGTTTAATGTGAACAGCTTTAGTAATGGTCCATGGTTTTCCTTTGTATTCAATAACCCAACCGATTCTGATTGCACCTGCGAGTTGTTTCATATTAGTTCTCCTATTTACAATGTTAAAAGTGATTGATGAGCGCTTTATAATTTAAAAATATTTACTTGGCAAGAGAAAAATACTTTACATCGTCTAAAATCACGAAGTCGGATTTTATGTCGCTTGTATTGATTTCCTTTTGCGGCCAGACGGCGTTTTGAATGAGAAAAAATTCATTATACCATTCTAGAAGTTCCAAGTTTTTTTCCAATCCGTCTTGCCAAATTTGAAAGATAATAAAATCAGGCTCGGCTTCGCTGACCAGCATTGCTTCGTGACGGCGGTTACGAGATATAGCCCCAATGATAGCCCTTTTTGCCTGCGCTTTAATATTTTCGATAAATTTACGGGGGTTTTCCTCTTTGACGGTATTTAAAATTAAACCATCGAGATTAAATTTTTTATAAAACTGTAAAGCATTATCACCGCTTGCCAATACCAATTTATTGTTTTGTTTTGCTTTAACGATGAAATTTTCGGCAAATTCGGCAGATACGGTATCAGGTAAAATAAAACATCCGATATTTTCGTTATTTAATAGATTTGTATTTTCTTGCGTAATTCTGATGATAAAGTTTTGCATTTTAATATTCTTTATGTTAGGTTGAAAAAAACTGTTTGAATTATACAACAATTTTAAGTAAAGGAAAGACTTTTTATTATGGATATGCAAAAAATGGAGCAAAGTTTGAATGCAATGAGTCGCCTGAACAGTGCAGTCGATAATCTTGTTAAAATTATGGAACAGCAAAGACAAGAGTATAATACTCAAGTTATTACGGAAAAAAATCGGGCGCAAAATGCCGAGAATAAAGCAGCTGTTTTGGAGGCGCAAAATCAAACTCTGACGAACGAAAATGAAAAACTTAAAGTTGAATTAATTGCAGCGCAAAATAATACCGAAAACGAGGATAAAATTAAATCGTTGCAAAACGAATCAGAAGCTCGTGCAAACAAAATAAGCGGATTGCAAACTGAAATACAAAATCTTAATACTGCTTTGAGTAATCGTAAGGCTCATATTGAAGAGCTTAATAATAAAAATAATGAGTTGCTTGAACAAATAAAAGCAGCTAATGCCAAAATAGACGAGTTGGAAAGCAGTTTTGTCCGTGAAGATAATGCTGCTAATGAACTACAGGCTCGTTTAGATGAAATGTTGGCACAAAATGAACATCTCAGACAACAGGTTTCGGAAGGCGAAGAACGTTTGGTGCAGATGCAACAAACAATTTCGCAAACAACCGAGAATATTGATGACGTTGTCGCTAAGTTAGAAAAGGTATTGGAAGAAAATGGGGCGAGTAACAATAACGATTGATAAACGCGAATATGCCATTACTTGTGATGATGGGCAAGAAGGTCATATTGTCGAGTTATCTCGTATTCTTGATGAAAAAGCCAAATTGCTTTCATCAAGTGTGGGTATGATTAATGAAAATATGATGCTTGCAATGGTTGGACTTTTGTTGGCTGACGAACTAAAAGACATAAAGGAAAAAGGAGCCGCTGGTGAACAGGTGGTATCTGTGCAGAATTTTGATATAAAAGAAGTAGATATCGCTGTATCCAGACAAGTTGATGAACAAACCGCTAAAATCAATAACATTATAAAATCGATAAAACCCTTGTGATAGAAGAGATTTGTCGGCTATTTGTCCATATTTTTTGCTTGTAAAAGCTGATAATTTGTGGTAGTCTTAACACAGAGATGGGATAACTGTCTGATGCGTAAAAACCGCATGTCACTCGAGCCAACATTACTATTTCGGGAGCTGTCTCTGTCCGGATCGTGGTCCGGTTATATGGCACCCACCTTAACTTAAGCGGTTCGGTCTGAATGGAACATGATTACGGTCAGACGGTTTCCCCTTTTTTTCACTCAAACGTTATTTTGATTTTTTTATCATAAAATTTGCTGAGTTTTTGTAATGCACTGTATTGGATAAATTTACCCAGTTCCATACCTTCAATAATTCGGCTCGGTATATTGGTGGCAGTGGTAACATTTTTCAAGTATAAATGTTTTTCGTAGCGGATTTGCCATAAGGCAGTACCG
>JAFUXW010000047.1 GCA_017477035.1 Alphaproteobacteria bacterium
AACTCACCCGATGAATGTTATGTTTCGTGTAAATTGTTTGAAAAGTATAATTTTAAAGAACTGCATTTAGTTTGCTCCCCAAATCAGATGATGCGTAAGATGCTTTGCTATATAAGCTTTGGGTATTTTCCACATATTCATATGGCGTCTTATGATAAAATGTATCACAATCCTATAAATGAAATTTTTGAGTGCATTCCGAAAGTGCTTGAAAACGATCAGAAGGCACAGGATGAAACAAGGAATGCACGTAGAGTATGTTAGCTTCAGTTCGTTACACGCTTATTTGCCGGAACCTTTTACAAACAGTGTTTGTTGCTTTAAAATGATTGTTAAGAATAAGGCACTCCGTAAATGAGCAAGAAAATATGATAATTTTGCAAGAAAAGAAGTGAGTAAAATATGTGGGTTATATGTGGTCTTATTACAAGTTTGGTCGGTGCAATTTATTATATTTGTAATCAAGAAAGCAAGCTTACAACGAAGGTATTCATGGTATATAGGGGGCTGTTGGTTGCTATAATGACTACACCGCTGGCTTTGGCATGTTTTTATATATTTCCTTGGCAATTTTATGCAATAGCCGTATTTCAAGGTATCAGTATATCTTATTTAGATTATAAATATTTCAATGCGTTTCATAAATTTGGAGCAGAAAATGTAAATTCTACGAGTCCTTTAAGCGTGTTTATTATATTTATCTTGTGGCTGATTTTGAAACCTAATACTATAGGAATATATCTTGAAACTCCGATGCAATCACTTGTTATAATAGTATCACTAATATTAATGGTTTTTTCTGTTATTAAATACAGTCAACAGAAAATCGGTAAATCTTGCCTAAAAGAAATTTTTCCTCTGTTATGTTTTTCTGCTGTTGTAGATATAAGTAATAAGTTTATTACTGACTATAGCGAAGGGCATTTATTAATATTAACTTTTCATCGTGTAGCTATAACAGGTTGGATTATTGGTATTATTAATTTATTTTATAATCGTGGTGTAAGCTGTCGGGAGCTGATAAATATTAAAAACATCCGACAAAGTTGGTTTATTTCATTGATTGTTGTCAGTATGGTGTTAATAAATATTTCAATGTATTATGCTCCTAATCCGGCATATATTTCTGCCATGCTTTTCTTATCGGTTATCTGGATTGTTATTATAAATAGAATAATGATCTTATGTGGCAGAAATATACCTTTTGTAAATATAAAACTAAAATGGATTTTACTTTTGCTTACTTCCGCAGTGGTTATGGTAATTGCTACTCAGCAATAGCTATGAAAAATAAAGAGATATAACCTCAAGCAAGATGTTTTTTCTAATATTTTCAGTGATGTACAAATAAATTGTATCAAACGATTAGGTCGAATGTATGATATTTTCTTCATAATATCACTTTACTTTTCAGCATAGTGGTATAATGTGAAATTAATGGTTATTAGTGGAGAAAGTAAATGGCTGTAATTCATTTAATGGTCGGATTTATGGGATTTGGAAAAACCACATTAGCGAAGCAGTTGGCAAAAACAATTCCGGCAGTAAGATTGACGCATGATGATTTAATGGTTAAACTTTATGGGCGAAATATGCCGTATGCAGAATTTCATCCCAATTATAATAAAGTTGATAAAGTTTTATGGGATTTGGCTGAAAAAATTATAAAAACCGGCACAGATGTTATTATGGACTATGGCTTTTGGTCTCATAGAGATAGAGAACAGGCATATCAAAAAGCAAAAAAAATTACTGACAATGTTCTTTTTCACTATGTATATTGCGATATGTTTCTGGCAAAGAAAAGAACTTTGGCTCGCTCGGAGCAAAATCCGGATGAATTGTATATCAGAGAAGATGAATTTGATACTTTAGCACAAAAATATGAACCATGGAACTATGAAGATGATTATCCGGTTATTGTTCATAATTTGCCGATAGCAAATTATATAGGTAATCAAGTTTGGGTTAAAATTGACCGGCCGCTAGGGTGTAAACATCCGAAATGTGGTTTTGAATATCCTGTAAATTATGGGTATGTACCATATACAAAATCTGGCGATGGAGAAGAACTGGATGCCTATGTTTTAATGGAAGATAAACCATTGGCAAATTACATCGGGCGGTGTATCGGAATAGTTCATCGTACAGATGACAATGATGATAAGCTTATTGTAGTGCCTGAGCCGTATGATTTGGCTGATGAACTCATTGAAAAAGATATTGCTTTTCAAGAAAAATGGTTCAAACATATTCTGATTAGAGATTCTAAAATTACCAAAACACATTTCGGTATTTACGGAAGCATAATAAAAGACGGGAAAATGTTACTGATTAAAAAAGCACGAGGGCCATATACCGGATTATATGATTTGCCAGGTGGAAGTCAGGAAAAAGGCGAAAGCTGGCTTGAAACATTAAAACGTGAAATAATGGAAGAAACTGGTTGTGAAGTTATAAAAGCGGAAAACGAGCGTTTCAAGTCAATTATTTTTTCAGATTTTACGGTTAAGAGCGGTGAAAAAGGTGTTTTGCAACACGAGGCAATTTTGTATGATGTTGAAATTAAAGGTGAGCTGAAAACGAACGGCGACGGATTGGATTCAAACGGTGCAGTTTGGGTGGATATTAAAGATTTGACAGCTGAAAATTTAACACCATACGCTTTGATCGCGGCACATAAGCCTTTAATTGCCGTAGCTGATGAAAATGATGAAGTTATATCAACGCATTTACGCGGAACACAGATGAAAGCAAACCGCTACCCAATGATTGCGGCAGTTTTGCTTTTTAATTCAAAAGGTAATCTTATTTTGCACAAAATTGCTTCACATAAAAAATGGGGCGGATTATGGACATATTCTGCAGCGGGACACGTTGATGCCGGTGAAGATTATATAACAGCAGCTCAACGTGAATTGAAAGAAGAAATGGGTATCAATACCATAATTGAAAGAGAGATGACATCATTTCCTATAATCAGAGGAGGGCAAAAAATGGCATATCATCATGTGTTTGTCGCACATTCAGACGATATAGTCATACCTGAGAAAAGTGAGGTTTCAGAAGTTAAAGAGTTTTCGCTATTTGATTTGAAGCATAAAATTGCGCAAAATCCCGAACAATTCTTTGATGCGTTTTTAATTGCAATAAAAATTTATGTTGAAAAATTCAATTTATAAATACTGGTAATCATGTTTTTTAGACTAAAAACCATTGTTTTTTGTTAAAGATTGTGATATTATAAGACTATAAAAAGTTAAATTTTGTCTAACATAATTGATGGAACCCCTGAAATGCCCAGAGATATAACGCATATCATATTAGCTGATGAGGCTGCTGAAATTATCAAAAGTAACGAAATTTTTGATAATATTAATGCGTTTCATATGGGATGCGTATCGGATGATTCTTTCCTATATACTTTATCTCCTCAATTATCAACAAGATTACATGGCGGACTGGGAGATGATACAAGGGCAGTCGTGTTGGATATGCTGGACCGGATAAGAGGTGAAAAAAATCAGGCGAGAGTGGCGGAACAAAAAGCTTTTACCTATGGATATTTGTGTCATATGGCTACTGATTTTACGTTTCATCCGCTGATTTACAGTATTTCCGGTTCTCAATTAAAAAGTAACAACATTTCAATAAGTGATGTTGATCTTTCTAAAGCTTGTCATCGCTATGCTGAAACGTGGCTTGACTTACACTTGATGAGAGAGAAAAATTTATCTTTTAAAAATTTTAGACCTTTTCGTAAAATAGTGACCAATATGGCTATGCGTATTCGATTAGATGATTTTTTTACAGATTGTTTTCAAAGTGCATTAAAAGCAAAAAAATATACATGGGGAGACAATTTTGATTTGCAATCGCAATTTCATAATGGTATGACAAGACAGTTTTTTGTTGATAAAATAACTACGAATCAGACTATTGCCGAAATGCTTCGAAAACTTGATAGAGTGCTAAATGGTAAATTAAAGCTGTATATTTCAGGATTTTATGATTTAAACGGAGATATACCTCAACGATTGACAGCCGGTTCATTTGTGCATCCGGTGACCGGTGAAATAATAAAAAAATCAATTAAAGATTTAGAGCAGGATTCGATCAAATATTCGGTTAAGTTTATTAATGCCGCTACTGACTATATTAAATCAGGAGATCGTGAAGCATTTTTGAAAGCAGTTCCTAACGTTAATCTGGATACGGGTATTTTAAGAAGTAAACTATCTGATATACGTAAAAGAATTACTCATGAAGATTTAAAATCGGTTGAAATTGAAAGTAAATCAAACGCAAAAACAAGCTTTTTGATAAACATTTGGCAACGATTCGATAAAAAGAAGCAGAAACAATAAACCTCTAACAAAACAGCAACCATCATCCTTATCCCTAGAGCTCTGGTTTAACGTTTTTGCCATATAAATCAACTTTTAGTATCTGTGTTCCAAATCAATCGGCGCATCTTCTGCCGTTTTTTCTTCTTTCGGCATTTCAGTCTTTGTTTCTTCTGTAGTTTCGCTGTTTACTTTATTTTCTTCTTTTGTTTCAGATTTAATAAAATCTCCCATAAATTTAAGAGATTCTTCTATTTCTTCAGGAGTATTTTCTTCTGCTTCAGCTTCTTGTGTTTCCGGTGCATTTTTTTTATTTTCAATATCTGTTTTCACCTGTTTAATTTTATCTTTAGCTATTTTTGAACCCTCTTTGGCAGCGTCCATACTGTTTTTTAATTTCTCTTCCAGCAGTTGGCGCAAAGCGGGAAGCTTTTCAGCATTAAACACAGCCAAAACTATAACTATTGTCAAAAACCATCCCATTTTTTATCTCCTCAATCATTGTTGCGCAACCGATTCAAAACTTCGGTAGCGTCATAAT
>JAFUXW010000048.1 GCA_017477035.1 Alphaproteobacteria bacterium
ACTGTATTGGATAAATTTACCCAGTTCCATACCTTCAATAATTCGGCTCGGTATATTGGTGGCAGTGGTAACATTTTTCAAGTATAAATGTTTTTCGTAGCGGATTTGCCATAAGGCAGTACCGATTTGCCGTTTGGTTTGCTTATCAAGTGAATAGTTATTTTCTTTCATAGTTTCAAACTCCTTAATTTGTTAAATAAAACAAAAACCACCTTAAATCTCTTCAAGGTGGGGAGTTCGTAACTGTTATGCAAGCAGTCCGGTGTATTCAATATATTTCACCGGCTCCCCGTTATGAGGAGTTAATTAAGCATAAGGAGCTACGATACTCCGCAGATAATCTCTTACCTGCAAGTGCTATATTAAATAAAGCGGAGATAAATGCAAGAGAAAAAACAGCGTCACCCATATTTTTTGCCGATAGGTGAAAAATTTAAGGTGGCTACGAATTATTTGATTAATTGGAAGATACTCTGATTTTATTTTTTGTAATCGCATGTAGATTAACGTTGAGGCGAATATTTAATATGGGGAAAGAAATATGGATTTGTATGAAAAATATAAATTGCCGTTGGGTTATGAAATCGGAGATGATGGCATAGACAGTTATGGTGTAAATCACAGCAGGTTTTCAACGCGTGATGAAGTAGAATATCAAATAGCACGTCAACAGATTGAATAACAACTTATGCAAAATTATAAAAGTCAGGGCAAAACTCAAGACTACCTGCAGTACGGCACTAACTTTTGGGGCGACAATAATTATGGTTTGGCTTTTTCAATATCAGCTGTATGGCTACAAGCTATTTTCTTTTTGCTTTAGAGCCTGAATTGGAAGGTCTTTTATCGAATTTGAATAAACTTTCATCTAGTGCTATATCTTGCTCAATATCAAATAAAGAAATTGTTACTTCAATATTCTGTTGGTCAATAACTTTCCATTGTTTAAGGCGTAATGGTTCATTGTCAAAAATTAAGGTAATAGGTTTAACACCCGGAGTTTTCGGAGTTTCTACGGTAATTGAAGTTTGTCCGCTATCTTTATACAGGTCTGTGATTTTCAAATTCTCGTTATCAAACTTTATCTGTTTAGTGAGGATAACCGTTGCCGGAATGTCTTTATAATCAATATTGGTAATTTGATCTAATTCATTATCGTAGTATATGATATATTCACCATTGCCGACAATCAATAAAGGTTCCGGTGATGTATATTCCATACGTATTTTACTTGGCTTTGAGATATATAGCTTACCTTCGGCCGTTCCTCCGTTACTGGCCATTTGCACAAAGCCGGCTTTTAATGATTTAAGATTGTTAAGATAATTTTCGATTTTACCTAAATCTACTCTATCAGCTTTAGCCGAAGAAGCAAATAAAACCATTAAACAAAAAACAGAAAGAAATTTTTTCATCACATACCTCTTATATTTAATTAACCGTTCTTTTCAGCTCTTCAATATGCGGCAGAGCATAATTTTCAATCAAAAAGCTTAACGATTTGTCCGCCATTTTATCACAATCAACAACGGCGTCAAATATATTTTTATTATTTGTCTGCGATTCTGCCTTCTGAAGCAAATCTTTATACAATAAAGCAACCCGGCTGAGCGAATCCACAACTTGAGCAATATATGCCGGAATTTTTAAGTCTTGCAAACCGCCCCAGAATCCTTCAACAAAGCCAAGTTCAAGCTGCTCAAAACGCGCCTGACATAATTTTTGAATGTTTTCTTTTTTATCAAACCGGGGAAGGGTAATTTTATTTTTTGATACCAAATCAAACATTTCATCCCATAACCCCATAAAAAATTTGAAAAATAAGTCAGCTTCGGCTTTAGTTTCCAAGCGCGGAGTTTTATTTTCTTCCCATAAAGACGATATAACATCGGTAGGTCTTAAATCTGCATTCGGACTGCAGATTGCGCCGGCAAAGCGCAGTTTTACGACCTCTATCGGGGTCTTACAATTATAGTGATTTAAAAATTTTTGAAATTTATCATCACCAATGTATTCATTTTCACTTTTCATTTTAATAAACTTTGTATATTATACCAAACTAACGTTTATAATTTAATGGAGTTTTTAAAATTGTCTAGTCAAAAATTTATACTTATAGGCTTATTTACAATTTTTTTAAGCGGATGCGGAATTTTACAGCCTTTTGTTGATCGTCAGCGTAATCCGGGGCAGGATACGGCACATTTATATGTGGGGCCGTCTACTCCGAAAAAACCGGTAATATGTTACAATCCTTTAATTACCGATGATGAAACTTTGCAAAAAATGGCAGATGAAGAGTGCATAAATAATAACACCGGAAAACGAGCTGAGCTAGTGAAAAAACGTCATTTCGACGGTAGGTTATTGTTGCCGAGCCACGCATATTACACTTGTGTTAAATAATAGGATAAAAATATGAATTTGTTGTTGGAGAATGAATTAAATAACGTTCTGTCAGATGTGTTTGAGAAGAACGGACTGGATAAAAAGTTTTCTTTTGTTAAAGTTTCAGACAGACCTGATTTGAGCGATTTTCAGTGTAATGGTGCATTGGCACTCGCTAAAATGACACATAAAAATCCGCGTGAGATTGCGGCTTTAATTGCAGGAGATTTACAAAAGATCAATTTTATTGATACGATATCGGTGGATGGTCCGGGGTTTATCAATATTAAACTCAATAATGAATTTATAGCATCTAACATCAATAAAATGGCATCTGATGAGCGTTTGGGATGCGGTGAAGTTGAAGATAAACACAAGGTTGTTTTAGATTATGGCGGACCTAATGTGGCAAAAGAAATGCACGTCGGTCATCTGCGTTCCGGAGTCATTGGCGAATCGATACGCCGGATAGAAAAATTTGTCGGCAATGAAGTTACAGCCGATGTTCATCTGGGTGATTGGGGAACGCCGATGGGAATGATTTTGGCGGAAATTATCAAAACCGATGGCAATTTAGATAAAGTTTTTTCATATGATATTTCACAGATTACGGAATTTTATAAGCGTGCAAATATTCGTTGCAAAGAAGATGAAGCCGCAAAAGAAACAGCACGTAAAATTACTGCAGAACTGCAAGACGGAAATACGGAATACCGCAAAGCTTGGCAACATTTGCGCAATGAATCGGTAAAAGCAATAAAAGACAACTATGAGAAGTTAGATGTGAATTTTGACTTGTGGTGGGGCGAAAGTGATGCTCACGAAACTTGCGGTAAAATTGTGAAAATTGCTCGCGAAAAAGGTGTTTCTGAAATTGATAACGGAGCGGAAATTATTCGTCTAGAAGAAGGTAATAAACCTAAACCTCCGGTTATTTTAATTAAATCTGACGGTGGATATACATATCATACAACCGATATTGCTACAATTAAAATGCGTGTTGATGATTTGCATACTGATGAAATAGTCTACTTTACAGATAGCAGACAGACTTTGCATTTTGAACAAGTATTTGAAGGGGTTGGAAAATTAGGAATTGCTCCGAATGTGAAATTGAAACATATAGTGTTCGGAACAGTGAACGGTGCTGATGGTAAGCCGTTTAAGACACGCGACGGCGGGGTGATGAATTTGGAAACTTTGATAGAAATCTCTAAAGATAAAGTTCGTCAATCACTACCAAAGGCAGGTGAAGTAGATGGTTATGGTGAAAAAGAAATAGAAAAATTAACATCGCAAATTGCGGTGGCGGCAATTAAATTTCAGGATTTGAAAAATACTATTGCTTCCGGTTATGTTTTTGAACTGGATGATTTTGCAAAATTTGAAGGCAAAACGGGGCCATATATTCAGTATGCAATAGCTCGTATAAACTCAGTATTGCGTAAGGCAAAAACCACCGGTTTAGATTTAGGAAAAGTCTTGTTGCAGACTTCTGAAGAAAGAATTTTGGCATTAAAATTGGCGCAGGTTCATAATGTGGTAATGAGAGCTCATAATGAAAAAGAACCGAGTATTATTGCTGATTATACTTATAACTTGGCGCAGATTTTCAGCACTTTTTATAACGCTTGTTCGATTATGAATGCCGAAAATACTGAGTTGGCCGCTTCTCGTTTGACACTTGCAAAATTGGTGAGAGATGTTTTGACTTTAATGCTTTATTTACTCGGTATTGAAGCTCCGGAAGTTATGCTTAAGGCTGAAAATCAGGGAGAATAATATAAAAAACTGGACAAATAGTATATTTAATGCTAATTTAGGTCAACTTTATTAACAATTGTGCCTATGAAGAAGATATTATTTGTCGTTGCGATTGCCATATTGGCAGTTCTTGGTTTCTCAGGTTGTGAATCGTGCTGCGCTGTAACGTCTGAACCGGTTTATCCGTATCGGACTTACTACTACTGCTATCCTTCGTATTACTACTATCGTCCGGTGTTACCTCCGCCCACGCGGCATCATCACCATCGACGTTAAATGTATAAAGTGGAATAATAAAACCGGAGATAATGAAAAAATTATTGTTCCTTGCAGTGATTGCCGTAATGGCGACCTGCGTCGTGAGCTGCGGAGACTATAAATTGTCTCTTGCCAATGAGTACAATCCGTACTTTTTCAATGCTCGCAACCTTGATTTGAATTATCGGATTGAGTACTATCTGCAAAAAAGCATGATGGACTCGATTAACAAGGATACGACAAAGATTATGTTTACCCCGTGGGTACCTTACGGGTATCAGTATCCTTACTGAATTACAGAGCGACGGAAAGATGTAGATGCTTTCCGCCGCTTTTTTTTATTTGTAGTTTTCTTTCAGCATTTTTATTTCGGCAGCATAACCGTCAAGTTCGTTAGGTGTTTCTAAAATAAAGGGTAAATTTTTTACTGCCGGATGATTGATAAAACGTATTAAGGCTTCCTCCCCGATTAAGCCTTCGCCGATTTTGGCGTGGCGGTCTTTATGCGAAGCAAACGGCATCATACTATCGTTTAAGTGTATGGCTTTTAAGCGATTTAAGCCGATTATTTTATCAAATTCGACAAATACGTCATCAAGATTATTGACAATATCATAGCCTGCAGCGAAAATGTGACAGGTATCCATGCACACGCCTAACTTATCGTTCAAATTTGTTTTATTGATGATTTCAGCAAGTTCTTCAAAGCGAGAACCTACTTCCGAACCTTTGCCTGACATTGTTTCCAACAACACGGTGGTTTTTTGCTCTTTTTGCAAAATTTGATTAAGAGTTTTGGTTATCAACTCAATACCTTTATCCGTTCCTTGCCCGACATGCGAGCCGGGATGAAAATTATAGTAATTGTGCGGAATATATTCCATACGTTTTAAATCGTCTTCAAATACCATTAAAGCAAATTCTCGGGTCTGCGGATTATCGGAACAGGGATTTAGTGTGTAAGGAGCGTGCGCCACAATCTTGGCAAAATCGTGTACGGCGGCGTATTCATTATAAGAAGTCATATCCTTTTCATCTAAATCTTTTGCTTTTCCTCCTTGCGGATTGCGGGTAAAAAATTGAAAGGTATTTGCATTGATTGACGAGGCAACTTTGCCCATATTCAAAAAACCTTTGGAAACCGATAAATGACATCCGATATTAAGCATGATAAAATCCTTTCATTTTTTTTATACAAGAGAGGTGCCTTGATTGCAAGCAAATTATATTTGACAAACAGGGTAAAATGAATATTATCTATTACATAGTGTTTACCATTAATTTTTTATGCTTATGAGATTGTATCATTATCTAATTAAGGCGGTGCAGGAGTATGTTGAAGATACTTGCCCGAAAAAAATGAGTGTTGAGGAATTGAGTGAAACCCGTCAGTGTGTGGAGCATATCAAAAAGCATCTCACCGACGGAATAGATCAACAAGTTGCTGATTATTTGATTTCAAAGTTGGATAAGCAACTGAATAACTATGAGTTTATTACTGCTAAATCTGTGTAAAAAAAAGCGGAGTTTTACTTGAAACTCCGCTTTTTGGGTTATTCTATAATCAATATCAGACTATCTTTCACATCGATAACTTTGGCGGTATCTCCTTTCTTGAACGGCTTTTCGCAATAAGCCAACCAAAAAGAATCACCTATTTTTACTTTTGTTTGATTGTCTTCACTGTCCTCGGCAACAGTTACTGTTTTACCAACGTGTTGTCTTGCTGAATCATTTAGATTTTGATACTCTTTAGGAGTTTGTGTTTTCTTGAAGATGTAGCGGTAGGCATATAAGCCGAATACAGCAAATACTGCAGAAAACAGAGCGAACCAAAACAGTTGTGCAGTTATTTCAAGCGGGACGACAAGTACCAAAATACTCATGGCAAAGGCAGCAAACCCGAACCAAATTAAGTATGTACCTGGCACCGCCAGTTCCAACAAAGACAAAAGAAGACCTATTAAAAGCCAAACGGTTACTGAATTAGTAAACATCTTTATTCTCCGGATTTTTTCTTCGGCGTTTTGGCCATAGAATCCTTAACAATTTCGGCAATACCGGCAACCGTACTCATAACATGGGTGGTATCAACCGGCATCATCAAGAGTTTTTCGTTAGGAGAGGTCACAATACCTTGCAAGGCATCAATATATTTCTGGCCCAAAAAGTAGGAAAGTGCGCTCGGGTTGCCTTTGGCGATGGCATCCGATACCATTTTGGTAGCGGCGGCTTCGGCTTGAGCAGAGCGCTCACGTGCTTCGGCCTCACGGAAAGCGGCTTCTTTTTTACCTTCAGCATCCAAAATGGCCGCTTGTTTAGCACCTTCGGCCTGCAAAATTTCGGCCTGACGCAGACCTTCGGCCTCCAAAATGTTGGCACGTTTATCGCGCTCGACTTTCATTTGACGCGCCATGGCATCAATCAAATCGGTCGGAGGGGTAATATCTTTAATTTCCACACGAGTAACTTTTACCCCCCACGGAATCGTTGCCACATCAACCACGTCAAGAAGTTTTGGATTGATTATGTTACGTTGCGACAGCCATTCATCCATTTCCATACTGCCGATAACCGGACGAATATTGGTCATTACCAAATTCATGATGGCATAATCCAAATTTTCTACCTGATAAGCAGCTTTGGCGGCATCTTGGATTTGATAAAACAACACGCCGTTAACGGTAACCATGGCGTTATCTTTGGTAATAACTTCCTGTGATGCAACTTCCAAAACCTGCTCCTTGCGGTTTATTTTGGCACCGATATTCTCAAAAATAGGGATTAAAATATGAAACCCCGGCGTTAGCGAACGAGTATATTTTCCGAAACTTTCCACGGTGTATTCGTAACCCTGACTGACAATTACTACATATTTGAGAATAACAGCAAATACGACAATCAATAAAACAACGGCCACAGCTTCCATTTTGATATTCCTTTCTTAAAAATAATGTTTATTATCTGCAACTATAAATTATATTATTCTCACCAATAATCAAGCAAAAAACAAAGTCAAAAAGTAATAAAAAAGCGGTTATATACATAAAACTTGAGGATAAACATTATTTTGTTGCAATAATTTTTTTTTTGTGTATTAAATTATCGGCAATGGGCAAAATATGCCCGCTTATTGGTTTTAAATTTTTTAAGGATGGAAAAATGGCATCGTTAGCAGAAAAAATGGCCGCTAATTTAGATATGTCGGCATTTAGCAAAGCTGAAGAATTAAAGAAAAGATTGTGGTTTACGGTTATGGCTTTAATCGTTTTCCGTTTGGGTACATATATTCCGCTTCCGGGTATCAATGCCGCGGTTTTGGCTGAAATGTTTAGCCGTAATTCGGGCGGAATTTTAGGTATGTTTAATATGTTTTCCGGTGGCGCATTAGAACGTATGACCATTTTTGCTCTTAATATTATGCCTTATATTTCGGCTTCCATTATAATCCAGTTGGGACAGTCGGTAATACCGTCATTGATGGCGCTTAAAAAAGAGGGTGAAGCCGGACATCGTAAAATTACTCATTATACTAAGATTTTGACGGTGTTTATTACTATTATCCAAGGTTATGGTATTGCTGTAGGTTTGGAAAGTGTTTCCGGTGCAAATGGTGCGTCTGCGGTTATGATTAGTAGCTTTGCGTTCCGTTTTTCCACCATTGTGTCATTGGTCGGCGGAACAATGTTCATCGTTTGGCTCGGAGATCAAATTACTCAACGCGGTGTGGGTAATGGTTCTTCTTTAATTATTACCGTTGGTATTATTGCCAATATTCCGAATGCAATGGCTCAAACTTTTGAACTCGGGCGTGCCGGTCAGATGTCAATAGCTACAATTTTAATGTTGGTGGTAATGGCATTGGCACTTATTTATGTAATAGTTTTTGTTGAAAGAGCACAACGCAAAATCATTATACAATATCCTAAGCGTCAGATGGGAATGCGTATGACGGCAGCAGAAAGTTCCCACTTGCCGCTCAAAATTAACCCGACCGGCGTTATTCCGCCGATTTTCGCCAGTTCTTTGCTGTTGTTACCGATTACTATTGCTAATTTGTCGGCAGAACAGGGACCGTCTTGGGTGCAGACATTGAGTCAGCTTTTGGGACACGGACAGCCTTTATATTTGGCGTTGTATGCGTTCTTGATTTTGTTCTTTACGTTTTTCTATACCGGAGTGGTGTTTAATCCGGAAGAAACTGCCGAAAATCTGAAGAAACACGGCGGCTTTGTAGCGGGTATCAGACCGGGAAAAAATACGGCTGAATATTTGGACTATGTTATTACTCGTTTAACAATGGTTGCTTCTATTTATTTGGTATGCTTGTGCATTTTACCGGAGGTCTTAATCAGTAAAGTTGGCGTTCCGTTTGTTTTGGGTGGTACGACCTTGCTCATCGTGGTTCAAGTTACGATGGACTTTGTAAATCAAGTTCAATCTCACTTGATTGCTTATCAATATGAAGGTTTGCTTAAAAAAGCGGCTTTAATCCGTAAGAAGAATCGTTAATGTCAGATAATCATAAGAGCTTGTTTGTCGTTTTTACGGGCGCACCCGGGTGCGGTAAAGGGACGCAGGCTCGTATTTTAAGGGAAAAAACAGGTATTGCGCATCTTTCTACCGGAGAGATGTTGCGCCAGTTTGCTCAAAAAGATACCCCGCTTGGAAAAGAATTAAAGGCGGCACTCGACAAGGGTGAATTTGCCAGTGATGAAATGATTATTGAGATGGTGAAAAATCGTATAGATGAACCGGATTGTAAACATGGATTTATTTTAGACGGATTTCCGCGCACTTTACCGCAAGCGGAAGTTTTGGAAAGTATGCTGGCTGAAAAAGGAATAAAACTTAACGCCGTTTTGGAAATTCAAGTTCCTGATGAAATTATTATGGAACGTATTTTGGGGCGTTATGCTTGTATGAAGTGCGGAGCAGGTTATCATGATAAATTTCAAAAGCCTAAAATATGGGGAGTTTGTGATGATTGCGGTGGTACAGAATTTTCGCGCCGTAAAGACGATAATCGGGAGACAGTTCATAACAGACTGGTTAATTACAGAATGCTTACGTATCCTACTATTCCGTTTTTTGAAAGCAGGGGTTTGTTGAAAACTGTAGACGGGACCGGGACTATAGAGGCAGTCAGCCGAAAGATAGATGCAGTTCTCGGTTTGGAAGATGCAAGTAAATAAAGGATTTTGAGCATTTGTAAAAAAAACTTTAAATTTTTACAAAAAATCTATTGACTCTGATAAATAACCTGCCTATAATCCGCTTAATTTTGAAAAGTGGTGATCAACTTTTTGAATGTGTTAATCGATTGGAAATGGAGAT
>JAFUXW010000049.1 GCA_017477035.1 Alphaproteobacteria bacterium
CATAAAACGAGAGGTTGGGCCGGCTCCGAATTTTGCTGAAGCAAAGAATATGCGTGAATCGTAAATTCCGATACATATTCCTTGAGTGATTAAAAGTTCCCAATATTTTATATCTTTAGGAAACTCTATAAAAAATAGAAAAGGAGTAAACAAAAGACAGATACCGAAACCACGCCAAATTCCCAAAACATAACCATTCAGTTTATAATGCTGATTGAAAAGCATATAAACTGCCGTAAAAAAGCCATATATTAATCCGTTTATAACCCATAACATATATATGAAAGTATTATCGGATTATCAATTTTCAAGCACTGCCGGATATTTCTTCGGCTTTAATCTGAATTTCCAGCCATTGATTCTCTTTTTCGGCAATACAGTCTTTATTTTTAGCTAATTTAGATGTCAGTTCGTCAAATTTTTGCGGATCATCGGTATATAAATTCGGGTTACTTAAAGCTATTTCTATGCCTTTATTTTCCTCTTCAAGTTTTGCTATTTCATCAGGCAGAGTATTGAGTAAATACTGTTCCTTATAGCTTAACTTAATTGTTTTGTTTTTTTCATGAGGTCTGTTTTCTTGTTTTTCAGTAATTTTTTTCGTTGTACTTTTGGGTTGATTTTTGATTTTTTCCAATAGTTCAGTATATGAGCCTACATGTTCATATATAGTGCCGTCACCTTTCATATATAACAAAGAAGTAGCGACTTTATCCATAAAATCTCTATCGTGGCTGACAATTAAAACAGTTCCTTCATATTCATCAAGAACTTCTTGCAGCAAATCAAGCGTATCCATATCCAAATCGTTAGTAGGTTCATCCAGTACTAAAAAATTAGATGGATGAGCAAGCGCAACCGCCAACATCAGGCGATTTTTTTCTCCTCCGGAAAGAGCTGAAACCGGACATTGCGCCTGATCCGGTTTAAACAAAAAGTCTTTCAGATAAGCAACCACGTGTCGAAAATGACCGCGTACCCAAATATGGTCACCTTCATTGCAAAGTGTTTTCCATAAGGTTTTTTTCGGATCAAGGGTCACGCGATTTTGGTCAAAATAAGCTTCTTCTAAATTTTTACCGATACGAATAAAGCCGGAATCAGGTTCCAGACGTTTAGTAAGCAGTTTTATTAAAGTTGTTTTACCAGAACCGTTCGGCCCAACGATTCCCAGTTTATTTCCTTTAATAACCCGTAAAGAAAAATCTTTAACAATTTGTTTGTCACCAAAGCTTTTATAAATATGCTTTGCTTCAATTACCATTTTTGAGCGTAGTTCAGTGGTTTGCGCTTCCATTTCCACTGAACCGGTCATTTTTATTTGTTCGCGTCTTTCGGCACGCAGTTGTTGTAGGCGACGCAATCTGCCCATATTTCGTTTACGGCGTGCAGTGACGCCTTTATGTAACCATTCGGTTTCTTCGGCAATTTTTTTATTCAAGGCTTTTTGTTCAATGATTTCTTGATCTATAACTTGATTTTCCCACTCTTCAAAAAAACGAAAACTTTTATTATTGCGTCGCAAAATTCCTCTATCAAGCCAAAAAGTAATTTGTGAAATATTTTGTAAAAATGAGCGATCATGGCTGATAACAATTACAGCACCGGCAAATTTTTTGATTATATCTTCAAGTTTTTCGATTGCTTCAATATCCAAATGGTTAGTTGGCTCATCTAAAAGTAATATATCAGGCTCGTTAATTAAAGCAGCTGCTAATGCAGCTTTCCTGCGTTCGCCACCGGAAGATTCTTCAGGTTTTTGTTCTGCTTTTATATCAAAATATTCTATAAGTTTATCGGCTCGGTAAGTTTGATTTTTCTCTTGTTTGGATAAACCATTTTCCACCACTTCCCGTAAATTAGCAAAACCGTCAAAAATCGGTTCTTGCGGCATATAACCGATACGCGTTCCCGGCTGAATAAAAAATTCTCCGTCATCAGCATCGATTTCTCCGGCAATTACTTTCAATAAAGTTGATTTACCGCAACCATTACGGCCGACTAAACATATTTTATCTCCGCGATTGATATATAAATCAACCCCGATAAACAGCGGATTTAAGCCAAAACTCAATTTGGCATCTTTAATAGTATATATGGGAGCTTCTGCAGACATTTTATCAACCTTTCGGAAAGGTTTTAAAACAATTTACTCAATAATACAAGAGATTTATTTTTTTACCTTGAAACCGAGAATATTTCGTATTAATATTCGCGTTAGATAATGTTACGAGGGATAGAAATGAAAAATATTATATTGGCGTTATGCATGTGCTTTATTGCCTTTAGTTCAGTGCGAGCCGAAGATGTTGACTTGCTTTCAGATGAAATGCTGTTAGGAACAGAAACAGCCCCTTCGGATAGTGCAAAAAACAGTGTTGAAGAGGGCGCTTCCGATGAAGAGAAAAAAGAAACCGATGAAAGTGAAAAAACAGAGTCATTCTTTGGTTTTATTATAAAGCCTATAACAAATTTATTTGCTTCTGATGAAAAAATTACCGATATTCCTGAAGGAGAAAAAGAATCTCCGTTAGATAAAAGCATTCGCTTGGCAAATGAAGGAAGTAAAGATGATCAAATGAACTTGGCATATATGTATTTGTATGGTACAAATGGAGTAAGTCCGGATTTCGCAAAGTCTTTCAAGTATTATGAAATGGCGGCTAAACAAAACGATCCGATAGCGTTGAATAATTTGGGGAGTCTGTATTTCAGCGGAATAGGAACTAAAAAAAATAACAATCTTGCTTTATTGTGCTTTACAAAAGCGTCTGATTTGGGAAATGATAATGCTTCACTTAACTTAGCCTTTATATATTTAACGGGTGGGGCTAAAGATGCTGCGCGTAACAAAAAATCATTTGAACTTTTTGAAAAATCTCAAAAAGCAGGTAATAAAATAGCAGAATTTATGCTCGGATATGCATATTATAAGGGGTTTGTCGTCGAACCTAATTATAAGGAAGCATATAAACTTATCAAAGATGCTGCCAACGGAAAATCTCAGATAGATGAGGCGCAGTTGGTTTTAGCCGAATTATATACTCAAGGTATAGGAACGGTGCAAAATTATACGAATGCAGTTAGAGCATATAGAGCTGCAGCTAATCAAGGTAATATTGAAGCGACGATGAAGCTGGCAGAGATATACGCAGAAGGTAAACTAACTCCTAAAAATTTGGAACTGTCTCATGCACTGTATAATATTGCGGCTTCTCAAAGTGTGCCTGAAGCTGCGGAGAAAAGAGATGCTCTCAATGAAGAAATGCAACTTGAAGCTTTAACCAATGCTCAAACAATTGCGCAAAATTTTAAGTCAAATCCTTCTGAACTGACAAATTATGTTCGCCAGACATACGGATATAATATTCGTGACTATATTAATAATAATATGGTTGATTCGAATAAGAAAAAGTAGTGGTAAAAAATGGATAAAAGAAAACAGAAAAGATTTTTAAGAAAATTTATTTCTTGGCTAGGGCTGTTCTTTTTTGGATTGGCTGCATTTATGATATATCGTCAATTATCAAAATATACATTGGAAGAAATTGAAGATGCTATTGTGGCTGTTCCCAATAAAAATATTTTGTATGCATGTATGGCATCTTTTTGCGGATATATGGCTCTTTCATCTTATGATTATTTGGCACTTAAATATATCAGACACAAATTAGCAGCATGGAAGTGGATGTTTGCCGGTTTTGTGGGATTCGCAATCAGTAATAATGCCGGCCATGCCATTGTTTCCGGAGGTGCAATTCGATACAGATTATATACCAGATGGCGAGTACCGGCGGCAGAGATTGTTAAAATGGTTACTTTTTCAGGGTTTACGTATTTAGTAGCTTGTTTTGCGTTGGTTATCATCGGATATGTTTGTTCACCGGAACACGCATTATCTGCAGTATCGTCTCCATACATTAATTGGTCTATAATAATTTCTTCAATAGTTGGATTGATGCTTTATTTTTGGGGATGCGCTTTTTATAAAAAGCCAATCATCATAAAAGAGGTTGAATTTGATACTCCGTCGGTTAAAATGGCGGTGGCACAAGTAATTATCGGAAGTATTGATATATTGATGGCGTCACTTGTTTTGTATTTTGTGATGGATAGCTATGTAAATATACCTTTTTTTACATTTATGGGAGCGTTTATTATAGCGCAAGTTTTGGGTGTATACAGCCAAGTTCCTGGTGGATTAGGGGTTTTTGAGGTCGTATTCACAAATTTGTTGCCGGAAGATGAAAACCAAGCTACATTATTTGCGATTTTGATATTATATCGCATAATTTATTACTTGTTACCGCTGATAATGTCGGGAATTGCATTGTTTATATATGAGTTTCATTTAGCTGAAAATAAAAAACAGTTTTTAAGAATAAAAAAATCAAAAAAAACATTGACAAGTTGATTTATAAATAGTAATAATCATCTTGCTTTGGCGGGGTAGCTCAGTTGGTTAGAGCAGCGGAATCATAATCCGCGTGTCGTTGGTTCGAATCCGACCCTCGCTAC
>JAFUXW010000050.1 GCA_017477035.1 Alphaproteobacteria bacterium
AATTATCCAAGGGTATGTTGATGACCGCTTTGATTTGCGGCTCCATCGTACCGGTGCTCTGTGGCGGAACCAGTGTTTTCGCAGCGGAGGCGAATGCTGAAGATGCATTAAGTTCGTTCAATTTAGATCCGATGATTATTACGGCAACCAGAACGGAAAAAAGGGATGTGGATGTTCCCGCATCAACAGAAATCTTAAGCCATGATGAGATTGTTAAACGTGGCGCTACCAATGCTATGGATGCATTGACATATGTAAATGGTGTTGAAATCAACCGTTATTTCCCTGGTGGTGCGGCAATGACAACCATGACTTCGGATATTAATATTCGAGGGTATGGTGAAGGTACCTTAGTAATGGTAAATGGTAATCCTATTAACTTGAATAACACATATAACATTGATGCGATTCCGACAGAGGCCATTGAACGAATCGAAATTGTTAAGGGCGGTTCTTCCGTGTTATATGGGTCTGAAGCAATGGGTGGTGTTGTAAATATCATTACGAAGAAAAAGGGGAGTAATTATATAACGGTTGGCGGCGGTAATCGTGGACAGAGGAAATTTAATGTAGGAGTTGGTAATGAAAAATTCCATGTAAATTATGATTTGACTCGCTGGGGTGAAATCAGGCATATTAATGATAATAGAAAACCTACTACCAGTGCAACAGACTATTATTTTACCCATGATAGAAGTAAAAAAGAAAATATTGGCGTTGGGTACAATATAACGGATAATTTGAGTATTGATTATAACCATCTAGAATCTAAAGTTAAATATCACAGAGAATTTACCCAAAGTGGAATGTATTCACAGTGGCGTGATTCTTATACTAATGAAGATTTAGTTCAGTTAAATTACGATAAAGATGATTTTAAGGCTCATATGTTTTATAACCAAAATAAAATTAATTATTTTGGTGAAACAAAAAGTTCTCCTACCGCGAAATGGACTACCAACAACCCGGCAACACGAAAAGTAAAAGCTTTCGGTATAGACTTACAAAAAGATTTTAAATTTGGTGAAAAAACGTTACTTTCTGTTGGTGGTAATTATAAATATGATCAATTCCATCAAGTAAGAAATGCCAATGGTACGACTGGTGATTCAAGAATTCGGAATACTTGGTCTATGTTTGCACAAGTTGATCAAAAATTAACAGAACGTGATACTATTATTGTGGGTGGACGTGGAACATGGACGACAGGAAGTTGGATGGGTAATAATTATCATAATTTTAGTGCTTCAGGGCAATATTTACATAAGTTTGACCAAGATCAGGGAGTTTATGTAAAAGCAGCTTCTTCGTTTATTATGCCTACCTGGTCGCAAATGGAGCCTAGTAGCTCGTTGGGCGGGCAGGCAAATTTCGATTTAAAACCGCAACGGGGTTTAAGTTATGAGTTGGGTTATAAAGCTGTCAAAGGAAACCATACTTATCGGGCTACTTTATTTCATATGAAAGTTAAAGATAATATAACGGCAACGACTAACGGCAAAGATGCGGATGGCAATGTTATTTTCCAATATACGAATAAGGATTTTAAAAATACTGGTTTTGAAGCCAGTATGGATGTAAAAGCTTCTGAAAAGTTAACCTACAATTTTGGATTTACTATTCAGAACCCGAAGGTGTATGATTCCAAGTATGCGGAATATGGCTGGAGAAATAAGTTTGGTAAATATCAAATTAAAGCAGGAATTGATTATAAATACAAAAAATTCCGTGCTGCTCTAACTGGAAGCTACATCGGGAATCGGTACATGTCACCTTCCAATCCGAAAACAAATCCGGGATATAAAATGTCACCTTATTTTCTGACAACACTCACTGCAGGGTATGCTCCAGATAAGAACAGTGAAATCGCTCTAACTATTGACAACGTTTTGGATAGACACGATAATGTTTCAAATACAATAGGTAATGGCGGTGCGTATTACTATACTCCAATCAACTTCCTGCTGAGCTATACCTATAAGTTCTGATACAAAAATTAACTATTACTATTAAGCGGCGCAGCAATGCGCCGCTTTTTTCACAGCATTTATTCTCAAACACAGTCAAATGAAAATCAAGAATAATATTTTAACATTTATTATTTTACTTCTTACGACCTATTTAATCGTTGGTTGTGGTAATAATACCGCTAACAAAAAGCAAAATACAAAACAACTTCAGAATAATATAATCCGCTATCATCGCATTATTGCCGATACGCCCGCCATGGAAGAAATTGTGCTCGGTTTGGTTGGACCGGAACAAATGGCGGCGGTAAGCGATTACAGCAGAAAATCTAAATTTCCGGAAATTGCGACAAAAGCCCAAAAGGTCAAGGGAGTAATTACTACAAAACCTTCTACGGAATCCATTATTGCACAAAAGCCGGACATTGTTTTGCTGCCGGTAGTGTTTGGCAAAACCCAGGCGGAAACACTGCGAGACTGTGGGCTACACGTTGTTCCTCTTGATGTTCCGGAAGGGTACGAGAACATAAAAAAACGGATTCAGTTTATTGCAGATCAGCTTGGGGAATCTGAAAATGGAAGACGGATGACAACGCGTAT
>JAFUXW010000051.1 GCA_017477035.1 Alphaproteobacteria bacterium
ACAATCGCTACAATGACGGCATTATGCTCAAAGGCGATTTAAACCCCGGAGAAAAGGACGGAACAACCGATGTAACAATCAAAGCCGAAGAAAAAGCACCGTATCATGTTACGGCAGTTGCCGATAACTCCGGCCGCAAAACCATCGGCAAAAACCGTGCCGGCTTGATTGCTTCACATGACAGTTTATTCGGTTACCGCGATAAATTAACGGCCGGCGTTTATGCCAACCGCTATTCAATGACGCCGTTTGTGGATTATAACATTCCGGTAAACAAATATGACGGGCGCATCGGTGCATCTTTCTCGCATAATGAGGCGGAAATCGGCCACGGTGCTTATAAAGATTTCAACATTGAAAGCCGCTCACAAAACTACTCACTTTATTACACGCACCCGCTTATTCGCGAATTGCATAAAGAATTAAACAGCACAACTTCTTTTACCTATAAGCGTGCCGTAACCAGTTTTGACGGCGAAGATTTGTATGAGGATAAAATACCGGAACTCAAAACCGGACTTAACTTTCGCTATGATACCCAAAACGGCGTTTGGTATTTGGGACAAAGCGTTTCGTATGCCGCACCGTGGTTTCAAAACCGTATAGATTACTGGAAGTTTGAGGGATATATGACGCGTCTGCATGACTTCGGACACCGTATTTTGGGATATTTCCGCGGTAATTATCAATACATTCCTCAGGATGTCATTCCGTATGCCGACCAAATGTCTGCCGGCGGTTTCGGTACGGTGCGCGGCTATTCTCAAGGTTTGCTGACAGCTAAATCCGGCTATCAACTCGGTGCGGAAATTTATTTCCCGATAGCACCGGAAGAACTGAAAATCGGTGATAAAGCGTATCGCACCGATGAATATGTGCGTCCGTTTGTGTTTACCGATTATGCAGCACTTTATCCGTATAAAGGCTCGGGTGCCGGCGCAGAAGGCTTTAATAACAGCGATATTTTGCTCTCGGCCGGTGCCGGTTTACGTGTTCAACTGCCATATAACATTGTGCTGAAAGCAGCTTACGGTGTGCCTTTGCGTCACAATAAATACGAAACGCACCACGGCGGCGATTGGAGTTTGGAACTCAGCTTCGCTCCGGACTTCAATAAGTTCTTCAGCAAATAAAGTTTTGTAAGTTCAATAAAATGAATTGCCTTATTAATGTAAATTTGTAAAGCAATTTGTTGTTATTATCATTTCACTGTACCGATAATTTAGTATATCAACGGAATTTCTTAATATTCTGCACCGTATCTTTTCAAAAGATCTATGTATTTAGGGTGGTAAAGTTTTGACAAATAAAGGGCTGTTTTGCTGTCATGACCGATAATGTTCACGTCACAACCATTTTTGACGAGCAAAACTATTATCAAATAGCGGTTTGGGATTGGTTTTTGCGATAATGCCTTCATTAAAAGCGAATATCCGGTTTGTTTGTAGATCACGTTAACGTTAGCCCCATGTCTGATAAGTGAAATCAAGGCATTAGCGTTGCCGTATTCCACAGCATACATTGCAGGAAAGACGCCACGTGAATCCGGCACATTCACGTCTATATCCGTAATTAATATCTCGTGCATGGCATTAAAGTCATTTATGGCAATCGCCGTGTTTAATTCATCTATTTTGCGTGTGTTTGCAGGTTTAATTTTCTTTTTAATCATAATTTGCTCCTTAATTATTGTATCATAATTATTTATCCGGATTAGGTGCAATTTTGCCGGAAATAAAACACGTCAGCCGGCTGATAAATATAATTGCAGGAATTATTTTGCTCTGAATGTATCACCAAGCCGAGTTTAACCGCTCGGTTTTTCTATTACCCACCCATTTACCTCTTTTTCTTTTAGCGCAACTTTTTCTTTTTCTGGGATCTAATTATACAAGCTTCTCTATTTTCCCCGGGATCAATATAAACAGGCTATAATTTCAAACAAAAAAACTTATTATATAATAGCTCTTCTTTAGATTATATTTTATACTATATTATAGGAAGAAAAAACTGCCTTAAAAGTCCGACCGGATAAGGCTTTCAGCAAATCACCCCGACATTATTTAATTCCCAGAGCGGCATTATCCGGTTTCAACACCGGCATTATTTAATTCCGCACCGACATTATTTGATTTCATTTTTGGCATTTGCGGCATTATTTAATTCCGAAATCAGAATTCCGGCATTATTTGATTCCCGGATCATTTTTGCTCAAATGAAAATTTGCCTCATTTTAAAAATAAATATCTTTGTAAAAATTAATTATGAGGTATTAAGATGTCAAAAAAAAGTGAAATAACCGTGGCTGAGCGCCAAATTTTAGATTTTATTAAATTCAGAAGCAATGAGAAGCACCGATTTTTCGGAAGTAACGAATATCTCGGAGACAGCATCGGATTGCAAACAACTTCGGCTAAAAATATGGTCAACAGACTTGTGCGTTTGGGGTATTTAACCAGAACAATGGAAGGAAATATGCGTTATTTGCAATATACCGGCAAGAAATATCTGTCGGTTGTCGGCGATTTAAGCAATTATGATAAGGCATATTTGCGTAAACAAGTCGCCCATTATAAGCATGAATACAATGACGCCGATCAACAAATTGAGCTGATGAAAATTGAAATTGAAAAGTTAAAAAACAAGCTTGAGCAGAAAGACAACCAAATTAAGAGCGATAACCAAGCCATTTCCGTGTTAAAGAACATTTTGGCGCAATTGGGTATTGATGGTGACAAGCTGATTGAACTGTTTGAAAAGGTTTATAAAGAAATGTTCGGCGATTGTTAAGGTGCTAAAACGCCCTTTATAACGCGCAAAAACAGATTATTTGAGAGATAAATATGTGTGATACATCTTTGTATCTCAAATAATTTTTACACCCCTCCGGCAGATATTATACCTGTCGGGGATTTTTTATCGTTGGGAACTAACAATAGGACAATCCTTTAATTTTATAGATTTATTAAGAAAGAATATTATATAATATGCCCCGTTGGAACAGCCCAAGTTCTAGCAGAAGTGTGACAGCTTTGAATTTCACGGGCAAATGGACTTTTGCTTTTTAGCAAAGGTTACCATTGTCGCATGGGCTCGCCAAATTGGTGGGTGCCGGCGAAATAAGGTTTACGCGAATAAACCGGACTATTTTTCGTGAGATTCATAGTGTCAACACCCATCGCCTTAATGGCTTAATTTGGTTGGGCTGATTGGTTTTACAAGTGTGGGCAAAACTTGTGCTTTTTTAGGCAACGATTACGATAAAATACTGGGGATGAAGTGCGGACATCGCACTCCGCCGGGGTTAAAAGCACAAATTAGAGAACAAGCCGTAAATCTGATAGAAAATGAAGACGTGGACACCTTTCTGGTCGGCGAAAAAGGCGGCTATGAGGTTGATGCCTACGATGTTGTGCTGGAACTTCAAAAGGAATATCCGCATATCCGGATCATATTTGTGATTTCAAACATTACTGATTTGCATGAAATGGGCGGCGATTCATCGTATGTTGCCCAGCGGCGCGGTTTTGATGACTTCATTTATCCGCCAAAATGCGAACTTGGCTACAAAAGACTGGGAATCGTCTACCGTAACCGCTATATCATTGAAAATACGGACTTTATAATCGCCTACAACAAACGCAAAGGCAAAGCCTACGAATTCTGCAAATCCGCCAAAGCCAAAGGTGTCAAGGTAATAGAACTGGCAGAAAGTTAACACAAGTACCAAAACGTGACAATATGTAGTTTATTCCATTGCATTATAGAAAGATTCTGGTTGATTCTTAGTTTTTAAACTTTTACAATTTTAAACTCATATAAGGATCAATAAATTATCAAATTCAGAAAACAAAATTAAGGAAATGTAAAAAAATATTGTTTTATAATAAATTACACATGTGGATAAGGAGATTCAAAATGTCATTCACAGATGATGAATATAGAAAAATTGATGATTACATAAAAAAAGAAAAACAAATACAGTCTCAATCTGGATGGGTGGTAATTAATAACGAAAGAAGGTTAGAATCAATAATTCAACTCATTGATGGTAATGTTATTGAAGTAGAATTTTCTTTTAGAGGATCTGTAAATAAAAATTCTCCTACTTTAGATGACACACATGGCGAGTTAAAGTTATTATATAGCAATAAAAACAAGGAAACATTATGGATTTCTCGTATTAGTTATAATCCCGTGAGAAATCATACTAACTGTAAACTTGATAATTTCCAATGGTCCCTAAAACGACTAAAAAAAGGAATATGCCGTATTTATAAGTGGGAAGACAGGAAAGAATCTTTGAAAAATGGTATGACAGAAGAAAATGCACCAGCCACTCCACTACCTGAAATAAAAACATTTGATGCTTTTCTTAAGGCGTTTAAGGATTATCTTCATATTACAGGAGAGATAAAAATGCCAGTCTTATCTCCTGAACTGCCATTAGAAGGAGAACACAAATGATTTTTTTGGAAAACATTAGAGATCTTATTGATATAGAAACAAAAGATGAAAATAGGTTTCGGATACATTTACCTGTTTTATATGCTGATGGTGAAAATGTATGCGTAGATATTATAAAAAACAAACAATCATTTTATGTATCTGATAATGGATTTGGTCTTGAAAATGCATTTGCTCAAGTAAATGATATAAAAATTAATGATATAGAACGAATTGGTAAAATGCTATCAAAACAGTATGGGTTATTTGTATCTAAGAAACTAACAGAAAAAGAAATGAAACAACAAAAAACAGCAAATAATACTGTGGAAAATGGTGTTGTTTACCTCAATGAAGTATCTGAAGAAGAGTTAAATGGTGCTATTATGATTATAGCCAATGCTTCAAGATTATTTTCGCAAAGATTGGTGGAGGATAGTATAGTAACTCAGGAAAATTCACTAAAAGAAATATTGGATGATAGATTGAAATTTATCTATAAATCGGCTTATTCAGAACGTGTTAAAAAAGATGTTCAAATCACTGGTATGAGCACTCGACAATATAAAATATCATTTATTATAGAAGATGATCAAAGGCGCTTATTAGAACCTGTAACAAATAATACAAATTCGATATCACCTCTATTTTTGAAATTTAGTGATATTAAGCAAGATAATATATCTAAAGAGAGTATTATACGTAATATGCAAGAGTGGGATGCTGGTAGTGTTGAATTAATTAAACAAGTCAGTAATCAAATTGTAGAGGTTGATAAACTCATAGCCTAAATCTTTAGATAATTTCACAAAGTCATTTGTTTGATATCAATTTATTGCCAATGGTTTTCAACTGTGGTAAAACACAAAACGTAATAAAATCCTTGAATTTGAAAATTTCTTTTGTTACGCTGTTTTCAACTAGAATTTCCTGTTATTTTTTGTTTGTATAAGGACGCAGATATGAAATTCAAAATCGGAGATACCATTGACAATAAACAATTTGGAGAAGGAACTATCCTTAAAATTGATGGTCAGTTTTATGTTATTAAATTTCTAGATTCAAAATATGGAATTAAAAAAATACACGAAAGTTGTTTAGTCGCTACCTCTAAACAACGAGCATTGGAATATCTTCGTAAAGCACTAAATGATCCTAGTGCAGAGTTTAGAGATGGACAATTTGAGTGCATTGAAAAAATTTTACAGCATAAAAGAATCCTATCAGTTCAAAGAACTGGTTATGGAAAAAGTATGATTTACTTCATTGCAACTCGTTTGTTAAGAGATCAAAATAAAGGACCAACATTACTCATATCTCCTTTGCTTTCCCTTATGCGCAACCAAATAACAGCGGCACATAATATAGGAATAAACGCAAAATCTGTAAATTCAACTAATACTGAGGACACATACCCCATTTTGGAGGATTTGAAGCAAAATAAGATTGATTTACTAATTGTTTCACCAGAACGTCTAAATAATGATACATTCAAACAAAAGTTTATACCCATTTTATCAAATATAGGACTTTTAGTTGTAGACGAAGCTCATTGTATATCAGATTGGGGGCACGATTTTCGTCCTGATTATAAAAGAATTACCCAATTATTGAATAATATGCCATCAAATATACCAGTCTTAGCAACAACCGCTACAGCAAACAAACGTGTTGTTGAAGATATAAAGAAACAGATTGGATCGGATTTATTTATTCAAAGAGGCTCTCTTGTCAGAAGTAGCTTAAGATTACAAAATATTAACCTTCCGCAAAAAGCGCATAGAATGGCTTGGCTAGCTCAAAATATTCCATTGATTAAAGGTAGTGGAATTGTATATACACTTACGCAACGTGATGCTGAATATGTTGCCAAATGGTTAAGATTTAAGGGTATTGAAGCTAAAGAATACCATGCGGATATTGATACAAAAATTAAAGAACAGTTAGAGACAGACCTTATAAATAATAAAATAAAGGTTTTGGTTGCAACTGTCGCATTAGGTATGGGGTTTGATAAGTCGGATCTGGCATTTGTTATACATTTTCAGAGGCCGGCTTCCGTTGTTCATTACTATCAACAAGTCGGAAGGGCTGGTCGTGGTATAAGTGAAGCATACGGAATTCTACTGCATGGAAAGGAAGATGACGAAATTGCAGAATACTTCTTGAAAAAATCATTTCCTCCATCTTTTTGCATTGATCAAGTTTTACAAATTTTAAGGCATCACAACGGATTATCTATAACCGATATGCAACAAAGGATTAATATTACTAAATTAATGCTTGAAAAAACACTGAAATATTTATTGGTAGAAGATCGCTCACCAATATTAAAATATGGGTACAAATATTACCTATCCGTACATGCTAATAATTACCAATATGATGTTGATTCTGTAAACAAAATTATAGAAATACGCAAAAAAGAACAGAAACAGATGCAAGAGTACATGAATTATAAAGGCTGCTTAATGGCATTTTTGCAAAAAGCTCTTGATGATGATAGTAGCCAAGATTGTGGAAAATGCAGTAATTGTTCAGAAACGCCGTTATTTAGTGAGGTATGTAATTTTGATATATGTAATGAAGCCACGGCTTTTATGAAGAGAAACTACCATACAATTCCCCCACGAAAAAGAATGGATGGTCATATTATTCCTGAAAATGAACAAGCATTTGATGGAAGAGCTCTCTGTTTATGGAACGATGCTGGTTGGGGCGAATTAGTCGCAAACGGAAAATATAAATTCAATAATTTTGACGATGAGCTTGTTGATGCTTGTGTGAAAATGATAGGCGATTGGTTTAATGATGCTTCAAAACCATATCCTAAGTGGGTAACTTGTATTCCATCGTTATCAAGACCAATGCTTGTACCAAACTTTGCCGAAAGATTAGCAAAGAAATTGAATTTGCCATTTATACCATGTATTAAAAAAATTAAACAAAATAAACAACAAAAACAAATGGAGAATAGTTGTCAACAATTTTTAAATGTTAAAGATGTATTCAGCATAGATACACAAAATATCAGTCAAGAACTTTTAACTCAACCTTGCTTTTTGGTGGATGATGTTGTAGATTCAAGATGGACTTTTACAGTTGTTGCAAATATGTTGATGAAAGTAGGGTGTACAGGAGTTTATCCTTTGGCGTTAGCTAAAAACACGACGGAGACTGAATAAAATGGAACAAGAATTGTCAGAAAATGATAAAGCGATAATTCTTTTATGTGCTCATTTAGGAAATGATTCTTATCAACCATTATCCAATGGTGAATATTCCAAAGTTGTCGAATGGCTCAGAACATATAACAAACAACCTTGTGATTTGCTAAATTGTGATGATTATAAGGATTTATCGCTGTTTTCTGATATTTCAGAAGAACGAATAAGATTTTTACTAGGCAGAGGATTTCAACTAGGAGCAGTCGTTGATGATTTAGCCCAAAAAGGTATTTCTATAGTTACTAGAAACAATATCAATTATCCTATCAGATTCAAAAGGCATCTACAGAAATCTGCTCCACCTATTCTTTATTACGTTGGGGATATTTCACTGGCAAACCATGGAGGGATTGCTATTGTTGGTTCAAGAAATATAGATGAACAAGCAAAGTACTTTACTGAAATGATTGCAAAGCAGTGCGCAAATGAAAAAATGTATGTTATATCTGGCGGAGCTAAAGGTGTGGATATGATATCAACGACCACTACGTTAAATCATGGTGGTAGATCAGTATGTATTGTATCCGATGAACTTTTTAAAAAGAGTCTGCAAAGCGATATAAGACGAGCTATTGTATCAAATCAACTTGTTCTTATTTCGCCGTACTTTCCTACATCTCCTTTTAATGTGGGTAATGCTATGGGAAGAAATAAACTTATCTATGCATTAGCCGATTATGCTATTGTTGTCAGTTCTGACTATAACAAAGGTGGAACTTGGAGTGGAGCTGTTGAAGAAATGCGTAGGTCTAATAAGATTCCTGTTTTTGTTAGAAATAACGAAAGTGCACCTTTAGGTAACAAAAAATTAGTCGAAAAAGGCGCCTTGCCAATAACTGTCACAGAAAACTTATCATTGAAGGAAATATTAGATACAAGCTTGCGAGAATCTGTTATTCAAGCAGATAATATACAAACTAATGAA
>JAFUXW010000003.1 GCA_017477035.1 Alphaproteobacteria bacterium
AAAACAATAAGTCGGCAAATGTTGCTAAGCGTGCAGAATATCGTTTAGACGGAGTTATGCGCCAAGACCGCTGGAATCCTTACTATAAAAAAATTGCCGATACTAATGTGTGGTCAAAGTTGAGAAGCGATTTAAAATAATTGCCTATAAAATTTATGCTTTTATTGCCAAAGATGTCATTTTATGATTATATTCATGTCAATGAGCGAAAGGATAGGTTATGATAAGAACAATTATATTAATGGTAGCTTTGATGCTGATTTTTATGTTTGTCGGAAATGCTATTGCCGGTGAGCAAGGAATGATGATTGCTTTCTTAATGGCTTGCGGAATGAATTTTTTCAGCTATTTTTTCAGCGATAAAATGGTGCTTAGGCAATATAAAGCGACAGAAGTGACACCGCAAAGCGCACCGGAGTTGTATTCTATTGTATCGAGGCTTTCTAAAACAGCCGGTTTACCTATGCCGAAAGTGTATATTATACCGGATTCCGTTCCTAACGCTTTTGCTACCGGACGCAATCCTGAGCATGCCGCAGTTGCCGCTACGCAAGGTTTGTTGAAAATTCTTTCTGAACAAGAAATAGAAGGGGTGTTGGCACACGAGATGAGCCATGTCAGACACTATGACATTTTGATAGGATCAGTTGCCGCCGTATTTGCCGGAGCAATTGCTATGCTTGCCAATGTTGCTCGTTTTAATGCCGTTGCCGGAGATGAAACTGCATCTAATCGTCGGCAAAGCGGAATAGGCGGTATGATAGCGGTAGTGCTTATGCCGATTGCCGCTACCATAATTCAAATGTCAATTTCTCGAACTCGTGAATATAAAGCCGATGAAGGGGCTGCGCATTTAACTCATCATCCGGAATGGCTGATGAGCGCTCTTGCAAAGTTGGAAGATTATGCTCAAAACTATCGTATGCAAAGAGCAACATCACAAACGGCACACATGTTCATTATAAATCCGTTTAGCGGAATTGGCAGTTTGTCAGGTTTATTCAGCACTCATCCGAGTACTAAAGACAGATTGGCACGCTTGGAACAGCTTAAAAAAGAAATGTAAGTTTTTATAACTTGAAATTTTACGATATTGGCATATACTTGCAATGCAACAATTTAATAAGGAGATAAAATATGGAATTTTTCAGATGCAGACATTGCGGTAATATTATAGCTTACACACATAAATCCGGTGTTAATGTGGTTTGTTGCGGTGAAGAAATGCAAAAAATTACCGAAAATACCACCGACGGAGCTGTTGAAAAACATGTTCCAGTTATTACACGTAACGGAGGCATAGTTGAGGTTAATATTGGCAGTGTAGATCATCCAATGATACCTGAGCATTATATTGAATGGATAGCCATAGAAACAAAAGCAGGCAACCAACGTAAAATTTTGAAGCCAAATGAAGCACCTCATGCTGTATTCTATATTGCGGAAGATGATGAAATTATAAAAGTGTATGAATATTGCAATTTACACGGTTTATGGAGCGCAACTGTATAAGTTTTGTAGGGCTAGCTAAAAAGGATTGCTAAAAAGTGCAAAATTTTTCTTTTCATATGCACACTGTTGGTTTTGACGGTAAAAACAGTGAAGAAGAAATGTTGGTAAAAGCAAAAGAGTTCGGTTTGAAACAAATCGGTTTTTCCAATCATTTTATCGTGTATCCTGGTATAGAGAAGACCAATATGTATACATATGCTGTAAAAGGAGGTTATGAAAGCATATATTCTTCCGATTTTGATGAGGCAATCTCTAAATTTGCTCCGCATTATAAAAAAATTGATGAACTTAATAAGAATTACGATATTAAAATATACAAGGGAATGGAAGTAGATTTTTTTGCTTCCGATGAATGGTATAAAGGTATCGAGCGAGCTTTGAGTGTGTTGAAACCTGATTATATAATAGGTTCAGCACATTTTGTGGAACACAACGGAACTTTGTATAATTCGCACGATTTGAAAAATTCACCACCTTGTGAACAAAACATGTTGGTGCATCGCTATTGGCAAAATGTGCGAGCTGCCGCCGACAGTAAAATGTTTGATTTTGTGGCGCATCTTGATTTGATTAAAAAAGTTGGATTGGGAAGAGAAGATATTTGGGCAGAAGATGAACGTAAAACCATAGAAACAATCAAAAATTCAGGTATTATGGTCGAAATAAATACCAGTCATTTTAATTTTGATGAAAAAGAACCGTATCCGAGCAAACGAATTATGAAAATGTTGGCGGAGTATGATATTCCGGTTTTATTAAGTGATGATGCTCACAAGAAAGAAAATGTAACCGCGGGCTTTGCTAAAGCCGAAGAAATTGCTCGAGAGTGCGGAATTAAAAATTTCGGTAATCCTTTGGAGCGGAAAAGAAACTCACTATTTACTCGTTTGAGCAAAGATATTGAAAACATTTTTTGATTATGCATGATAATATCGTAATTAATTAGCATTCAAAAATATTTCATATAAAATAAACTATACAGACGAAATGGTGTTTGCGGAGTGTGGAAACTTGAAAATTGATAGTCAGAGCATATTTTCAAACAGAAAGGGGAAAAATATGCTCAAGATTATCAAATGGTTTTTTTATGGTTTCATATTCGTATTTCTGTGGCAAATTTCGCAAACTTTGGATGATAACCGTGAACAAATAAGTGATGCGACTTTACGTTTAAGCAATAATTTGGAAAACAGTGCCAATGAAATTATAAAACAAAGTCAGAAAAATATTTCAGATACTCAGCAAAATTTAGCGGATTCCATAAAACAAGCGAGTAAACAATATATAAAAGAAATAATGAAATAATATTGTTTTTGAGGTGGATAAAAGGCAAAAAAAACTTTTTATTTAAGGGGGGATTTGCTATCTTGAATCAGTTTAATTTATAAAGTAAAAAGAGGTATGAAGTGACTGAAGAAATTCAAGATAGCAATGTGATTAAAACCGATAATATTACCCCGACAATGATATCCGAAGAAATGCGTCGTAGTTATTTGGATTACGCGATGAGTGTAATTGTTTCGCGTGCGCTTCCTGATGCCAGAGACGGAATGAAACCAGTGCATCGCCGTATTATTTACGGAATGTATGAAAATGGTTATGATTCAACAAAACCTTATCGTAAGTCGGCACGTATTGTCGGTGATGTTATGGGTAAATATCACCCGCATGGTGACAGTTCTATTTATGAAGCTATGGTACGTATGGCACAACCTTTCTCAATGCGCGTTACTTTAGTTGACGGACAGGGAAATTTCGGTTCTATGGATGGTGACGGTGCTGCCGCTATGCGTTATACGGAGGCCAGACTTGCTAAAGTTTCGGCTTGCTTGACCGATAATTTAGATGAAGATACGGTTGACTTTATGCCTAACTACGATGAGTCTTTGCAAGAACCTACAGTATTACCGGCACGTTTTCCGAATTTGTTGGTTAACGGCGGTAATGGTATTGCGGTTGGTATGGCAACTAATATCCCACCGCATAATTTGGGAGAAGTAATTGATGCTTGTTGTGCTTATATAGATAATCCGCAAATAAGTATTGAAGAACTTACTCAAATTGTTCCTGGGCCGGATTTTCCGACCGGCGGTTTAATTTTAGGGTACGGAGGTGCCAAACAGGCTTATCTGACTGGACGCGGTTCGGTAATGATGCGTGCTAAGTGTTCTATTGAAGAAATCCGCAAAGATAAGGAAGCAATTATAGTTCACGAAGTTCCATATCAGGTAAATAAAGCAAATTTGGTGGCTCATATTGCCGAGTTGGTGAAAGATAAACGTGTTGAAGGTATTTCAGATATACGTGATGAATCTGATCGTCAGGGAGTGCGTATAGTAATTGAAATAAAACGCGATTTTCAAGCAGATGTTATTTTGAATCAACTTTATAAATATACTGAATTACAGACTAGTTTTGGTATGAATATGCTTGCCATTAACGGCGGGCGCCCGATGATGATGAATTTGCGCGATATAATATCTACATTTATTGAGTTTAGAGAAGAAGTAATTCGTCGTCGGACTATTTATCGTTTAAATAAAGCACGTGATAGAGCTCACGTTTTGGTTGGTCTGGCAATTGCCGTTGAAAACTTGGATCCGGTGATTGAGTTGATTAAAACAGCTCCGACACCTCAAGATGCACGAGAAAGATTGATAAGTACTGAATGGCAAGCCGGAAGTATTGCTTCGTGGGTTGATTTGATCGATGAACCTGATCATAAAGTTGTAAACGGAATATATCGCTTGTCCGAAGATCAGGCTAAAGCTATTTTGGATTTAAAATTACAGCGTTTAACAGGTTTGGAACGTGATAAAATTCACGAAGAATTGGTTGAAATCGGTGCGGATATTAAAGAATATCTTTCGATTTTATCAAGTCGCGAAAAACTTTACGGTATTATGCGTGATGAATTAATGGCTGTAAAAGATGAATATGCAACCCCACGTTTAACCCAGATTGAAGATATTGAATATAATCAAGATATTGAATCACTTATTCAGCGTGAAGAAATGGTGGTTACCGTTACCGAAGAAGGGTATATTAAGCGTGTCCCGTTAAGTGCATATAAAGCTCAGAAACGCGGTGGCAAAGGCAAATCCGGTATGACTACAAAAGATGAGGATTTTGTTACTCGTTTGTTTGTAGCCAGCACACATACTCCGGTATTGTTCTTCTCTAACAAAGGCATTGTTTATAAAATGAAGGTTTATAAACTTCCGCTCGGTTCGCCGACCTCAAAAGGAAAACCGTTTGTAAACCTGTTGCCGTTGGTAAGCGGAGAAAATATTACCGCCATTATGAAACTTCCGGAAAATGTTGAAGATTGCAAGAATCTTTCAATTGCTTTTGCAACATCTTCAGGAAATATTCGCCGTAATAGCTTGATGGACTTTGTCAATGTTCAATCTAATGGTAAAATTGCAATGAAACTTGATGAAGGTGACAAGCTGATTAATGTGGCGATGTGCGATGAAAATAATGATATTATGTTGGCCACACGTATGGGTAAATGTATACGTTTTCCGGTGACCGATGTTCGTGTATTTGTAGGGCGTAACTCGACAGGTGTTCGCGGTATAAAACTGTCCAAAGGTGATGAAGTCATTTCTATGACAATGCTTAAGCACATTAAGGCATCAGTTGAAGAGCGGGATGAATACTTGAAAGTTTCCGGTGCAATGAAGAAAACCGATGCAGAAAATGGAACAGATACTTGTATTACAGCCGATCAGACTGGATTATTAAATTTGTTAAGCTTAGAACAGTTTGAGGAAATGCAAAAGCTGGAAGAGTTTATTCTTACGGTCACGGTTACCGGTTTTGGTAAACGTTCATCTTCTTATGAATACAGAGTAACGGGACGTGGAGGTTCTGGTATTGCAAATATTGAACTTTCACCGAGAAATAAAGAGGTTGTAAGCTCTTTCCCGATTACCGATGATAAAGATATTATGATG
>JAFUXW010000052.1 GCA_017477035.1 Alphaproteobacteria bacterium
ATCGGTTGAGTTATAAACACCTTTTTCACCCATAATCTCATAATTAGCGTCATCAGCAAAAATATTGCTCTGTGGTATTCCTTTGCTTATAAGATAATTTTTACCAGCCTCTGACAAGGATACTAAATCAGCTTTTCCGTTTTCCTGATGTCTTGAACCCGGAATATAAAACTTGATATTTTCTTTGTCTGAAAATTCTTTATAAAGTTTTATTCCCATATTTAATCTTGTCTGAAATTCTCCTGCCGGATATTTTCCTTCCTTTAAAGGATGCTGTGCCGCAACTTCAATCAAAGTGCCATTACCTTGTTTTTTTGCAGTATCCATCGCTGACAATGCTTTTTCATACTTATCTAACCACAATAAATGCAAAGGTGAACGTTGTTTAGTATTATTCATATATTTATTCCTTTCAAATAATTGCTTATGCTATAAAATAAGCCCAAAAAGTCAATAAAAAATGAACACCCCGGACTAGCTGATGTTTTCTGGTTACCAAAATACCGAAGCTGTTGTTATCCATGCTCAGGTGTTTGAAAATTGGTATCAATCAAGAACTATTTCTTAAAAATAATTACGCTTGGTAATTTTTTACCTTCCATCCATTCAAAAAAATCCCGCCGATAGGCAGGATTCTTTTTTCATTAACGTTTGACACAAAGGGCCGCTAAAAGCAAGGCACCCAAAAGCGGAATAGCATAATGCCAACCGCCGTTCACACTTTTCTGTAGCATTAGCATCATCGGTATCATACAAGCAATCACGGCCCCTAATACCATGAACGGAGCGTTACTGTACTTACGGCGTTCATTTTGACGGTACATACGTTCTTGCACAGAAAGCCTCATTTCATCATCGTTCTGCTTGTACCACGGATTTTTTCTCCGCCACCGCTTGATGTACCAAATGCCGTACATACAGAAAAACATCGCAGCCACCAGAAACGGCGTGCAAATTGTTCTTACCTCTTCCATAACTGTAATATTTATAATGTTTAAATTATTTATATTCTGCCGAAAGGTTAGCAAATTTAATTTTCACTGTCAAATACAAAAAACGGCAATATTTACTATCGCCGTTTTTTTTAATCTCCGCAGATATTATTTCTTGAAAATTACCACGCCTGGTAATTCTTTTCCTTCCATCCATTCAAGAAAAGCACCACCGGCCGTTGAAATATAAGAAAACTCATCGGCAACACCTGCATTGGCCAACGCCGATACGGTATCACCGCCACCGGCAACAGTAGTTAATTTTCCGGCTTTAGTTAATTCTGCCGCAGCTTGCGCCACCTTATTAGTAGCCGTATCAAAAGGTTTTAACTCAAATGCTCCGAGAGGTCCGTTCCACACCAAAGTTTTGCATTCTGTTAATTTTTCTTTGATAGCTGTTATAGTTTTTTCACCTACATCAAGTAAGGTTCCGCCGTCCGGAATATTATCCAAATCAACGGTTTTATGTTCGGCATTGGCTGCAAATTCCGTAGCCCATACCAAATCTTTAGGCAAAATTATTTCGCAATTATTGGTTTTAGCCGTAGCCAAAATTTCTCTAGCGATATCAAGCATATCGGTTTGCACTAAAGAATTGCTTTCGTTAATACCATTTGCGCCCAGAACTTTAAGAAATGTATGAGCCATACCGCCGGCAATCACCAGTTTATCAACTTTTTTTACCAAATTGTTTAATAAATCTAACTTAGTCGAAACTTTTGAACCGCCTACAATAGCCATCAACGGACGTGTCGGATTATTCAAACCGGAGGTTAATGCCCTTACCTCTTCTGCCATCAATAATCCCATAGCCGAAGGTAATAATTTAGCAGCAGCCACCATGGAAGCATGGGCTCTGTGTGCGGTTGAAAAAGCATCAGACACATATACATCTGCCGGTTTCACCAATTCTTTTGCCCAATTTTCATTACCCTTCTTTTCTTCATCATAAAAACGTAAATTTTCCAAGAGCAAAATTTCATCTGAGTTCATTTCGGCAACGGCTTTTGCAACCTCTTCACCAATACAGTCATTTACAAAAATTACCTTTTTGCCGAGTGATTTTTCCAATTCCGGTGCAACATGTGAAAGTGAGTTTTTCATATCACCTTTACCTTCCGGTCGCCCGAAATGAGATATAACCACTACCTTTGCTCCTTTATTCATCAGAGTCTTAATTGTAGGCACCGTACGATCAATACGCGCGGTATTGGTAACTTTGAAATTTTCATCCATAGGAACATTTAAATCAGCACGCAACATCACGACTTTGCCTGACAAATCACCCAAATCTTCTATAGTTTTATAATCTTGCATCAATTTTTCCTTAAAATTCAATAAAAACATACCCCGTCGCAAACCACCTATAAAGGTCTCCGAATGCGACGGGGTAAAATAACTAAAATTATCCGTTTACTTTTGCCATATGAGCAATGAGGTCTAATACTTTGTTAGAATAACCCCATTCATTATCATACCAGCTGATAACCTTTACAAAGGTATCGGTCAATTGAATACCGGCTTTGGCATCAAAAATAGAGGTATGAGCGTCACCCAAGAAATCAGAAGAAACAACAGCATCTTCAGTATAACCCAAAATACCTTTCAGTTCACCTTCTGAAGCTTTTTTCATAGCGGCGCAAATTTCTTCATAAGTAGCCGGTTTAACCAAGTTAGCTGTCAAGTCAACAACCGAAACATCCAAAGTCGGAACACGCATAGACATACCTGTTAATTTACCGTTCAAAGCCGGAATAACTTTACCTACAGCTTTAGCAGCGCCGGTAGAAGACGGGATGATGTTGCCGGAAGCAGCTCTACCACCACGCCAATCTTTAACTGACGGACCATCAACGGTTTTTTGTGTAGCTGTTGTTGAGTGAACAGTGGTCATTAAACCTTCTTTAATGCCAAAAGTATCATTTAAAACTTTAGCAATCGGAGCCAAACAGTTGGTTGTGCAAGAAGCATTAGAAACAAACTGAGTTCCTTTTACATAAGAATCGGTATTAACACCGCAAACAAACATCGGAGTATCATCTTTAGAAGGAGCAGACATCACAACATATTTAGCACCGGCATCAATATGACCTTGAGCCTTTTCTTTGGTCAAGAACAAGCCGGTTGACTCAACAACATAATCGGCTTTAACATCGCCCCATTTCAAATCTGCCGGATTCTTTTCAGCTGTAACGCGGATAGCCTTACCATTAACTACTAATTTACCATCTTTTACCTCAACGGTGCCTTTAAATTTTCCATGCATAGTATCATATTTAAGCATATAAGCCATATAATCTACATCTATCAAATCATTGATACCGACGATCTCAATATCATTTCTTTCCTGAGCAGCACGGAAAACCAAACGACCGATACGACCAAATCCGTTAATACCTACGCGAACAACCATATTATTATTCTCCTTAAAATTTATAGTGCGGACAGCCCCGCACGGGCATATTATTTCAAAAAACTGGTGCTAATTTAGCATTAAAGATAAATTTTTCAAGCAAAATTTATTTATCATTTGTAATTTGCTTAATAAAACGATTTATCAACCGCACGCCGAAACCGCTTGCGCCTTTGGGATACAATGCTTTACTGCCGTCGGATAAATCCATTCCGGCTATATCAATATGTGCCCATTTAGTATCTTTTTCAATAAAACGATGTAAAAAACACGCTGCTGTTGCCGAGCCGGCTGCTCTGCCTCCGGTATTTTTCATATCGGCAATATTTGAATCCATTTGCTTATCGTATTCTC
>JAFUXW010000053.1 GCA_017477035.1 Alphaproteobacteria bacterium
AACCTTTAATTTTTCCTCGCGGCTCGGATTTCTTTCGAACCAGCACCAACCATCGCTTTCCGTACCGTAACCGAGGTAACCCGTATCGATCAGCTTTAGCTTTTCGAGGGCATCTAAAATATCGTCGAGCACGTTTAATTCCCGTATAATCAGCTCGTCGACAATGTCCTTGGTTACTTTTTCGTCTTGGAGCGGCCAAGTCTCGATTTCCGTTTTTACCAGGCCCCGCGTGGTCTCATCAAAAAACCATTCGCGCACACTGTCCTTTATTCCCATTCCGGTGTCAAATGTAACTCCGGCTTCGATTAATTTTTGTTCTGCCTCCCAAAAGGCTTTCGCTTGTGCTTCGGTCATTTTCGATAGGTCGATTTTTACCACCGCGCTTCTTTTAATTATTTCCATTTTAATTTTCCTTTTCTTAAGCATTCAGTAAGTGGCAGGGCGTTACCACCCTGCCGGTTTTGTTAATCCACATCGAACCATTCTGTGCAGGTAATCAGTAGATGATTATAATCGCCGCTGGTCGCCTCCTTTTGGAATTCGTCCCGCTCTTCTTTGCTTAATCCGGCATGGCGCATCGCCGCCAGGCACCTGCCGATTATTGCGAATGCGTTGCCGTCTTGCCCAACCAGTTGCACGTGGATTTCCGGATGTTTTACTTCGTTTGTCATTTTTAAGTTCCTTTTCTAATTTTAGTTAATGCTCAGGCTACCGTGCCCTTGCTGTCTCAATGAAATGCTTGCTTTCCGGTGGAAGTCAACTTAATAATGCACATTTTTTAATTATAAGTTATTGAAAATAAATAATAATTTAAAAACAGCTAAACAACTCGGCGATTATCCGCGGCACGTGCGATGCAACTTTCTTGTCGTACAATATACCGCCTAATTAATTATACTTTGAAACAAGCGCGTGTCCGGCGTTTTTCCGGACACGGCCAAGGAGAATGTCAACTCATCTAATTGCTAAAATGTACCATTCCGAGCGAGAATAGTTGTTGAAATTCCATTGCAAGCTCAGTAAAAAATCGGCTTCAGTCAAGTGCTTTTGCATAAACTCCGGTAGAAATGCGTTCTTTTCGTTTTCGTGCCGGATAAAGCCTTGGTAGGCACGTTCAAACTCGGTTTTGAATTGTGCCTTAAACTCCTCATAGGAGAGCACCCGTTGTTCACGGGTGCGTTTGTTTTCAAGGGTAATCCGCATCGTTAGTCTCCCAACTTAATGCCGAGGTAACGGCAGTAGCTTGAGCCGGATGGATCAGTGTAGAGCGTTAAGTGTCCATCGCAGGTTAACTCGACCACTTGGCGGTACTCTTTATTATCGCGGATTTCGTAGCCGCCTTTGCCGGTTAAAAAGCCGTAATCGTCGAGCGGTCGCTTGCAGATTTTTTTGTATTCCGCTTTGCTAAGGTTAATCGTCTCGCTGATTAAGACTTCTTCCACTCTAAAAGGGCAGTCTCTGACGATTGTTGTGCTTACCGATAAAACTTCCTCAATGTCGCTTGGCTTTCTAACCATGTATGTTTTGACTGTTTTCATTTTTAAGTTCCTTTTTTCTATGTTAATGCTTTGGCTACCTTGCCTTTGCTAATTCAATGAATGCTTGCTTTTCAGAACTTATCCAGTCAATTCGACATCATTTTGCAATAATTCTGCATTATTTTCGCTTATTTCAGAAGTAATGTCATTATTTGGCAGTAATTCCGCTTTCTTGCCGGTATATTCCTCCCAACGCTTTACAATTACGTCGCAAAACTTCGGATCTAACTCGATTAAACGAGCGACTCGACCGGTTTTTTCGGCCGCTATTAAGGTCGAACCGGAGCCGCCGAAGCCATCTAAAACCATTTCGCCGAGTTTCGAGCTGTTATTGATGGCTCGTTCCACCAATTCCACCGGTTTCATCGTTGGGTGCAAGTCGTTCCGGACAGGCTTGTTATACTCCCAAACGTCGGACTGGTCGCGATCACCGCACCAGTAGTGCTTTTTATCCGCGCCCCAGCCATAAAGAATAGGCTCGTATTGCCGCTGATAGTCCGATCGGCCGAGTGTGAAGGTATTTTTTGCCCAGATGATAAACGTCGACCATTTACCACCCGCCGCCACAAATGAGGAATAAAGCGTGTGCAGTTCCGATGAACTCATACAGACATAGGCGGCACCGTTATTGAACATCATTAAATTGGAAAGGCTGTCGGTTAAAAACTGCCCAAAGTCATCGCCGAGGTTGTCGTTCATAATGGTGCGCTGATGGTTCGGCGAGGAATGGTAACGCAGCTTGTCTTTCATGGTCGCGCCGTAATTGACGTTATACGGCGGATCGGTAAAGACCATATCAGCAATATCGTTCCCCATCAGCTTTTGCACGTCATCAAACATTGTCGTATCGCCGCAGAGGAGCTTATGCTTGCCTAAAATCCAAATATCGCCGTGCTTGGTTATCGGCTCAACCGGTGCTTCCGGTACTTCGTCCTCATCGGTATTGCCTTGCGTTTGCTCTTCGCCGAGGTGCTGAATTTCCGCCAACTCGTCCGGATTAAATCCGAGCAAGTCCAAATCAAAATCAGCCTCGGAGAGTTCGGCCATTTCAAGGAAAAGCATTTCTTCATCCCATCCGGCATTCAAGGCGATTTTATTGTCGGCGATAACCAGAGCCTTGCGTTGAGTTTCGGTTAAGTCCGGCAAACAGATAACCGGCACCTCAGTCAGACCGAGCCGTTGGGCGGCGAGCAAACGACCGTGACCGGCGATGATGACATTGTCGCTACCGATTAAAATCGGGTTAGTAAATCCGAATTCTTTTATGCTCGCCATAATCTGAGCGATTTGCTCTTCATTATGCGTTCGTGAGTTTCGGGCATACGGAATTAAATCCGCGACCGGAAAAGTGGCGTGAAATTCCATGATAAAATCCTTTGTAAAATAAGGGTGACCAGCCAAGTGATCAGTCAGAACTGACCAGTGACCAGCCACCGAAAAATGAAATCGCTCAAAACCCTTATGTAGCAAGGGTTTCCGTAAAGGGGCGACCAGTAAACAAAAAGTTGCTCAACTAAAAAAATGCCGCGGCTTGCGTCCCCGCATACGAAAAAGTCGTGGGTAGGACCCGTTAAACTGAAAAGAGCCCATCGCGACAGAGTTTTGTAAACACCGGACGGTTCAGCCCAAGCTTGGCAATAATCTCGGAAGGTTTATCCGAAATTGAAAGCGTTGTGAACTGCGGCACACCACGCTTGACTGTCTTTACCACCGCGCTCGGCAAC
>JAFUXW010000054.1 GCA_017477035.1 Alphaproteobacteria bacterium
ATGCTATGAAAGCTAAGTTGGAAGAGGCTGGAGCAAAAGTTGAATTAAAGTAATTTAATTATACTTCTGATGAAAAATCCCGCAATTTTTGTTGCGGGATTTTTTTCATACATAAAACTAATTAAAACTTGAGTATATTATAAATACCATTCATATTTTATATATGATTTATCATAATACGCTCAATCAAATTAATAAGAACGTGCATAAATTGCATCTATGGTTGCATCTTTTCCTGTTAGCAGACATTTTCCGGCAGTTCCGCTCTGATCGAAAGGTAAGCAACGAATAGTTATTTTCATCGATTTTAAAATTTCTTCGGTTTCAGGGTTTCCACACCATTTTCCTCTGACAAAAGCAACTTTACCCTTTTTATCATCTTCTATCCATTCATTGGAATTGGCAAAGTAAGCCGCAAATTGTTCTGGGGTGGTAATATCTGTTCTTATATTGTTTTCTAAACGTTTTTTTGCCTTTTCAAACATTTCTTTTTGCAAAAATTCCAAACGTTCAGAGATTTGTGCGGTAAATTCATTGCATTTCATAAGTTTTTTGCCTTCAGGCATACCAAAGAAAATACGCTCTTTAACCATTAATCCATCAGAATCTACATCGCGCGCCCCAATTTCGCATACCATAGGAGCACCTTTTCTAATCCATTCCCAAACTTTATCAACACTCGGTTTGTCGCGACCGTCAACTTTAACGCGGATTTTTTCGCCGAAAGCAGTTTTACCTTTTAATTCGTTTTGTAATTTAGCGATATATTCCATAATCTTTTCGCGGTCATCTGCTTTTTTAATAAGCGGTATAAAGATTATTTGGTATGGAGCAATATGCGGCGGAACTATCATTCCGTTGTCATCTGCGTGAGACATAATCACTCCGCCGATTAAACGTGTGGAAACACCCCATGATGTAGTATAAGCATATTCAAGCTCATTGTTGGTATTGACGAATTTTATATCGGCTGACTTGGCAAAGTTTTGCCCCAAAAAGTGTGAAGTTCCTGCTTGTAAAGCTTTTCCGTCTTGCATCATCGCTTCTATACAATAAGTATCGATTGCGCCCGGAAACTTTTCATGCTCCGGTTTACGCCCTTGTAATACAGGCATTGCTAAAGCATTTTCCGAAACATTTTTATAAACTTCCAACATTCGTTTTGTTTCTTCTTCCGCTTCGAGAGAATTAGAATGGACGGTATGACCCTCCTGCCACAAAAATTCACGTGTGCGTAAGAATAGGCGAGGGCGCATTTCCCAACGTACCACATTAGCCCATTGATTAAGCAAAATAGGCAAATCACGATACGATTTTACCCATTTGGCGAATGAATCTGCAATAATCGTTTCACTGGTCGGACGTACGATGAGCGGTTCATCCAATGGAGATGACGGCTTTAGTTTACCATCTTCATTAATCAAACGAGAATGAGTAACTACTGCCATTTCTTTGGCGAACCCTTCAACGTGATCAGCTTCTTTTTGAAAGAATGATAACGGAATAAACATTGGAAAATAATAGTTTTCGTGTCCGGTTTCCTTTATCTGTTCATCTAAAATATGCTGCACTCGTTCCCAAATTCCATATCCCCAAGCTTTAATAACCATACATCCGGGAGATACTGAATTTTCAGCCATATCTGCTTCGGATACCACATCTTGATACCAAGCCGGATAATTTTGTTTGCGGGTTGTTTTCATAACCATCTTGTTACTCCTATCTTAATTCACCGCCGGTTTTTTTACCGACTTCAACAATAACTTTATTCATCATATTTTCAATATCTTTATCGGTAAAAGTCTGCTCAATCGGCTGAAATGTTAAACTGATTGCGACAGATTTTTTGCCTTGAGGTAAATTATCACCTTCGTAAATATCAAAGATTCTTATATCACTAATATGACTGCGATCGGCATTTTTAGCAGCAGCAATAATAGATGCTGCCGTAACACCTTTGTTAACCACAAAGGCTAAATCTTTATCAACCGGTTGAAAAGCTGAAAGCTCGAGTTTTTTACGAGTTTTACTACCTGATTGCCGAGGAAGCGGAATGTTATTTATATTTACTTCAAACGCAACAACGCGCGTTTTAATATCCAAAGCTTTCAATATACTCGGGTGGATTTCGCCAAAATATGCCAGTACATTTTTCCCTAAGCGAATGGAACCGGAACGTCCAGGATGATAGTAATTAGGAGCATCTGTTGTAATTTGCGGATTTTCATAAGGGCCTTTTGCCGCAGCAATAACAGCCAAAGCATCTGCTTTGGCATCGAATACATCATAATTACGGGAAGATGCTGTCCATTCTTTTTTAGAAGTTTGCCCTGCACGCACACCGCTGGCAGCAATGTGTTGTTCTTCTGGATTACGTCCGGTAAATTCAGGACCGACTTCAAAAAGAGAAATGTTGGCATAACCTCGTGCCATATTATTTTTGACTGCAAGTAAAAGATTAGGCAATATCGACGGACGCATTTCATTAAGCTCTTTTGCAATAGGGTTTTGCAATAAAATTGCTTCATTGCCTTTGCGGAAAAGTTTAGCAATTTCACTGTCGGTGAAACTCCATGTTACTGTTTCATACATATTTCTTGATGCCAATTCATGTTTGATGGTGGCAACATTATGTTGAAACGGAGTTAAAATCTGCTTCGGAAATGCAGCACACGGAGGCAGAATATCAGGAACTTTATCAATTCCAATCATTCTGACAACTTCTTCAACCAGATCGTGTTCTCCTTCAATATCTCCACGCCAACTTGGTGATACGGCTTTTATTTTATCATTTTCCAACGAAACTTCAAATCCGAGATTTTGTAAAATTTCCATAGATTTTTCGGTACTTACCGGCATTCCTATAAGAGTTTCCAAGCGTTCAGGACGAAGATAAGCAATTTGTGGTTTAATATCTTCCGAACCGACGATAGTCAAGTCAGAAGCTTCTCCTCCGCAAATGTTTAGAATAAGCGCAGTAGCATAATCAGAACCACATACATTTGATTTGGGATCAACCCAACGCTCATAACGATAACGGGAATCCGAATCAATTTGCAGGTGACGACCGGTTTTAGCTATACATTCCGGTTTGAATAAAGCGCATTCCAATAACACATTTACAGTGTCATTACTGCATCCTTTTTCCAATCCTCCCATAATACCTCCTAAGCACTGCACGCCTTCATCATCACAAATTCCTAATGCGTAGTCAGGTAAATTATATTCTTTCTCATTCAGAGCAACGAATTTTTCTCCGGATTTAGCCAAACGAACAACAATATCTCCTTTTAATTTGTCGGCATCGAAAACATGTAGAGGGCGAGCTAAATCAAAGTTAATGTAGTTGGTAATATCAACCAACGGAGAGATTGAATGCAAACCGATTGCATTTAAGCGCTCCTTCATCCATTTAGGAGTTTCAGCCTTATTGTTTACACCTTTGATATAGCGGGCGGTATATACGGGGCATTCTTCATGAGCATCTACACGGACTTTAATCGGGTTAGCAAATTTAGCATCAGTTTTAGAAATATTCAGAGGTTTTAATTTTCCCAATCCGGCGGCAGCTAGATCACGAGCAATACCGCGAACCCCTAAGCACTCTGCACGGTTTGGAGTTACTGATACTTCTATTACAGGATCAATGTTTAATACTTTTTCGGCAGAAATTCCGAGAACTGTACTATCCGGCAGTTCTATTATGCCGTTATGATCCTGTCCGATACCTAATTCATCTTCGGCACACATCATACCGCAGCTTTCAATTCCGCGTATTTTGGCACGAGTGAGTTTCTCATTATATAAAGGAATAAGAGTTCCTTCCGGAGCAAAAATTCCAATCAAACCTACTTTAACATTAGGAGCTCCGCAAACAACTTGATATTTTTGTGAACCATCATTAACGGTTAATAAATGTAAGTGATCAGAATCCGGATGCTTTTCCACGCTATCTATGCGTGCTGTTATAAAACCATTTAATTTTGACGCCGGATGACAAACTTCTTCAACTTCCAAACCTATATCGGTAAGTGTATCAGTTATTTCCTCAAGGGAAGCTGATGTTTCTAAATGCTCTTTAAGCCAAGATAATGTAAATTTCATCGTGCAAGTCCTCCATTATCGCTTAATCCTCCGGTCATCGAAGATATATCAAGCGGAGTAAAACCATAGTGTTTAAGCCAACGAATATCAGATTCGAAAAATAATCTTAAGTCCGGAATACCATATTTAAGCATGGCTAAGCGGTCAAGTCCCATACCGAAGGCAAAACCTTGGTATTCATCAGGGTTAATTCCTCCGGCTTTTAAAACATTCGGATGAACCATTCCGCAACCCAGAACTTCAAGCCAATCAGTGCCAGCGCCTATTTTAAGCTCATTTTTTGTTCTTAAACAACCTATATCCAACTCTGCTGACGGTTCAGTAAATGGAAAATATGAAGGTCTATAACGCATCGGCAAATCATCAAGTTCAAAAAACGCCTTCATAAAGTTATTTAAGCACCCTTTTAAATGAGCCATTGTAATGTTTTTATCAATAATTAACCCTTCAACCTGATGAAACATCGGAGTATGTGTCGCATCGTAATCGGAACGATAGGTACGCCCCAGTGCGATAATTCTGATGGGTGGTTGCTGTTTTTCCATCGTGCGAATTTGCATTCCTGAAGTTTGTGTTCGAACAACATAAGCGCTATCCATATCAAAAGGTTTCTCGGGATTATTATTAATATAAAATGTATCCTGCATTTGGCGGGCAGGGTGATTATTAGGCATATTTAAGGCATTAAAATTATGAAATTGGTCTTCAATATCAGGGCCTTCAACAACATCAAATCCCATCTCGCCGAAAATAGCTGTAACTTCCTCATAAATTTTGGAGATCGGATGAATTCTACCTTGTGTCTCCGGACGAATAGGTAATGTCACATCTATAGTTTCTTTAGCTAGTTTTTCGTTGAGAGTTTTTTCTTCTAAAATTTTCTTTTGCTCTTCTAATGCGTGTTCTATATCGTTTTTAACAACGTTAAGTCCCTTGCCGGCAGCGATTTTTTCTTCTAACGGCAGCGAACCCAATCCTTTCATCATTTCGGTTAATTGACCTTTTTTGCCAAGAATTGATATCCTGACTTCATCTAAATTCTTCAAATCAGCAGAGGCTTGAATTTTTTTCAATACCTCATTTTTAAAATTTTCTAAATTTTCCATAATTTCAGCAACCTTTGTTTGTATCAAATGAAAAAGAGTCAGCTAGGAACTGACCTTGCTAACTCTTTTTACGAATTATTGTTTTGTATCTGTCTTATTTCTTAAGAGCCGCTTTGGCAGTTTCAACCAACTGAGCAAATGCTTCGGGCTGTTTCAAAGCGATATCAGCAAGAACCTTTCTATCCAGTTCAACACCGGCTTTGATAAGCCCGCTGATAAATCGAGAATAAGTCATATCGTGGATACGTGTGGCAGCGTTAATACGTTGAATCCACAAAGAACGAAAACTTCTTTTCTTTGCTTTTCTGTCGCGGTA
>JAFUXW010000055.1 GCA_017477035.1 Alphaproteobacteria bacterium
TACCGAACAAAATAGAATATTAAAAAACAAACAAGGAGAAGCAAGATGGAAAAAGAAATTAAGATATCATACAAACCGTGGCAACATCCGATTGCAGATGCTGACGATAAAGGATTGCGAAAATACCGTTATACATTGGCGGTCAATGTTGTCAATAAAGAAAAAATAGCCAATCAATTGGTTGTTATCGGTATTAACCCGAGTTATGCCGACGATAACTATGCAGACCGGACGATATGTTGTGTCGAGGAAATTGCCGAAGCTAATGGTTATGACGGTTTTATTATGGCAAATGTTTATCCGCAAAGAGCAACCGATATTGATGACCAAGATGAAAATACCAAATTACCTAAAAACGGATTTGAAGAGAAGAATCAAATAGAGAAAAACCTGCAAAAAATTTATGACAAAGTTAAAAATCTACCTTGCCGAGATATTTTGCTGGCCTATGGCGGACACATTGAAGACAGAAAATATTTAAAAGATTGCTTACTCAAGATATATCAAAAACTTGCTGATTTGCACCCTAACTATAAAATGATAAACGTCAGTCAATCCGGACATCCTTGGCATCCGCTGTATGCGTTGCGTTATGCAAAAAGCCCAAAAACAAAAACTATTGTACCGGCAGACTTTAGTTTGATCAAAATCAAGCCTTAATCAGCCCATTTATACAGCACGTCCATCAACAACACCATGGCGTAGGTGTCTTGTCCGCAATATTTGAGCAAATCGGCAAACATTTGCTTACTTTCTTCTTCGGATTGAGTTCCGTTTAGAAATGCTAAATATTTGTTCATGGCATCGCCGCCGTTGGCAATATTCATACCTTTATAAGACAAATCCGAAAATGCCGGCAATACGTATTTAATTGAGGCCGAGCTGTTTTGTTTCGGGCTGTATAAATAGCGGTTTCTGAACGGTATCAACTGGTCAACCACACGTTCGTTAATGGCTAAAATGTCGGCGCTTAAATCCGGAAACAATGCGGCTAGCTCTTTGTTACGTGTTTTTTCAAATTGTTGATTATATACTACAACCGAGCCTTTTTTGCCGCAACCTTTAACCAGTGCTTCGGCAAGAGCACGTCGCGGATCAGAACGTTCCTGATGCAAAAATTCAACATGTTCCAGCGGTCCGCCCTGCATTTTTTGAACATGCAGCGAAAACTGAAACGGAACTTGCGAATACGGCGATGTGTTATCAAACAACGGAATGGCCGGCATAACCGTTTCATAATCCAAATAATACAGCGGATACTCCAAACTGTTAAGCCATTTCTTAATATTTTCTTTTTCAACGTGGATTTTATCGCTTAAGAAACAGTCGCGATCTATCAGTTGCTTATCGGTTGTGCAATATTCAAGCGGCAAATCTTTAATATCGCACGAGTGAGTGCTGTTATAAAACGCATCTGCCTTCTCGGCGCGGAGTAAATCAAAAATGGAATACGGCGGCACATCTTTGCCGCAATAACCGTAAAACGGGCATTCGGAACAGCTTGAATGAAGTGGTATTTCCGGCTCCTCCGGCATGGTTTGATATGACAGCATGCCTTTAACATACATCTCAACTTCGGATTTTTTCTGCAACACGGCGTCGGTAACGTCATCTTCGGCAAATAATTGCTTAACATCAAGTGCGCCGTGGCGAACATAGTCGCTGTTAAGGTGCAACACTTTGCAACGTTTAACCGGATAGCCGGCGTTTTCAAACACATATTTTTGAAAAGCCAAATCGTCAATATAATAGTCTTTAACCGAGCTTGCCGATTTTATCTCTATTAAATCCCATGCATCGTCGTTTTTAACCAGAATATCAATCCGGCAGAAACATCCGTTCGGCAGCTTGGCAAAGGCTTCGTATAATGTATCATGCTTTTGGCTTAATTCTTTGGTTAAAATCGAGCCGTTTTCCACATCCAATGTTTCAGCTTCAACCATAATACCACCGGGATAAAAATCGCGAGCCAAATCCTGCACTTGATTGCCGATATCAAATGTGGCCAGAGTTGCTTCATCATATTCGGGCATAAGTTCCTTGCGATTTTTCTTCAGCCACAGAGCTTTTACGCAATCCAGTCCCATTAAATAATCAGATTTTGACAGATACATCGGCTAGTCCTTTCGTTTGTCTTGTCAGCAAATTATTACTCTTTAAGATACTTTACACTGGCTAAAAATTTATTGGTTATGCTTCTTATTTCTTTAATAAATTTACTTCCATCTCTATCCCAATTAACCAATTCATCATTGATATGGATATGAAGTAAGGTAGCCTCAAAGTAATTTTCTTGCTTTCCGACCTTACAATATTCATTTTCTCCGCAAGCTTTTTTTGCACACTCAAAATATTTATGATATTCGGCTACATGCTTACTATGCTCTGAATCTTTATATTTGTTATAATAGCGAAGCGATAAATAAGGCCCTTTGCTATCTGTATCTATTCTCCAAAATACGGCATGGTCGCCTTTGGTTAAAATGTGAGCCCATGTTCGCGGACGCCCATGGCTCGAACCAGACTTCACTTTATACAATTCATCTATATCATCTTTGTTCCACATCTTTTCTGGAAAAATTTCTCTCATTAAATTATATTGTGCAATATATTCCTTTGATACATACCATTCATTATTATCATTTTTATTGTAGAATTTACCATTCGGTTTATACCATTCGATTAAATTATCCAAATATTCTATATACATATCCAATGTCGCATCAATATTTTTATATTTTTGCAAGATTGCAAGAAAATCTTCTCCGTGGATAGATTTGAAATTATCAAATTTATTTTCGCATTTGTATTCAACTAATTTATCATTATCGTAATAAAATCCTGTTTTGAAATAAACAATGTATATTTTACAATCTTTATAGTTTTTATCTTTTGATATTAATTCTTCATATTTAGAAATCTGTTCATCATGTTCGCTAGTGTATGTTTTATCTTCTATGATTACGACTTTTTTCGTATTTGGAAAATGAATTAAAATATCTGTTTTATAAAATTGTTGCTCTATTTCAATTTTATTATCCTCGGTTTCAAGATCCACAAACGAAGATAATAATTCCTTAGCTAAATTATATAATTTGCTATTTTTATCATTATAAAAGCTTAATATCCAGCAAATAACCGCATCTTGCGAAAGTTCACTGGTTGCGTATTTAAATATATTATTTTCAATAGTCATATTCGTTCTCCAATTCCTGAATTATCATTATTCTATACACCATTTATTAAATTTTGCTATATAATCTGAATACGACAATATCTGGCGGAGGTTAATATGGCAAACTACGAGAAAATGTACGATTTGTTTGATTTGGCTATGGCTATGCAGGAATCAAGCGAGGGGTTATCTCTTGACGATATTCAGCGCAAATATAATGTTTCACGCAGGACTGCCGAGCGTATGCGTAACTCCTTATTGACCTATTTCCCGCAAATGGAAGAAGTAGCCACCGGTGAGCGCACCAAGCGGTGGCGTATTACGCAGCGCAGTTTGAACAGTTTTATTTCGTTTTCTGCTGAAGAGTTAGCCGTATTCAAAACCGCCATCGATAACCTGAAACAGAGTAATTTGCAAGAAAAAGCCGGCACATTGGCTCGCGTTGAAATAAAATTGCGCAATCTCTTAAAGCCGGAACAGAAAAATAAAATTGAGGTTGATGCCGATGAATTGATGAAAGCCGAAGGGCTGGTTTTACGCCCCGGTCCGCAAATTGAGCTGGATAAAAATATTTTGAACACCTTGCGTCAGGCCATTTTATCATGTCATCATATTAAAATGGCATATGAAGCCAAAAATTCCGGCAAACTCCATATTTATCGCCTTGTTCCTTATGGCTTCTTATATGGTCAACGCGATCATTATTTAGTGGCTAAGCACAGTGATGGCTATGATAACGGCAAAGCGCACAATTTCTCGTTGCAATGTATTAAAAGCGTAGAGATATTGCCGGATATTTTTGACAGTTCCGAATTTGATTTGCAGGCGTATGCTTTGGAATCCTTCGGAGCTTTCCACGAGGAGCCTTTTGAGGTTGAATGGCTGTTTAGTGCCGATGTGGCCAAAGAAGCCGCAAATTTCATCTTCCATCCGAAGCAAAAATTAACGCATAATCCCGACGGCACTCTGACGGTTAAATTTAAAGCCGGTGGCAAAATGGAAATGGATTGGTTCTTATACACCTGGGGCGATGACGTCAAGGTCATCAAGCCCAAAGATTGGAATAAGAAGAAATAACGGCCAAATTATAAACCTTAATCTAAAAGTCCTTCGTTAATTAAAATAACCATAATTACCAAATAATCAATTTCTCCGTCAGCCTGATACAAATA
>JAFUXW010000004.1 GCA_017477035.1 Alphaproteobacteria bacterium
GGAGCATGAACTGAACCGGCATGCTCATGAGGCTTGTCAGAAGTTACGGCGGTGGAACGGCTTTTGCCAAGTGGTGGAAGTAATGCTCCGCACCAAAGACTTTAAGTATCTCGCTATTGAGGCGAAACTGCCCAACCCGACTAATGGCGACCAAGAAGTGCGCATGACCGCCTCGGCACTTTTGAAACAGCTCTACCGCCCGAATTTAATTTATCGCTCAACCGGTGTAACTCTGACACATTTAACCTACGGCGAAGTGCAACAATCGCTGTTTGAGGAGGTAAAGCCGCACGACGACAAACTCTCTCACCTCGTGGACGAGCTGGAAGCCAAATTCGGCAAAGGCATCGTTAAGACCGGGGTGCGGTAATTTTACTATAATTTATTTAGAAACATATACATCTGATGAACTGGCTTCAGCTTTGCAATATTCTAACAGTGCTGGAGACATATTGTCCGGATGTGTAAATTCGCATCTGAGGCTATTACAACCTGTCAGTAAAATAACAACAATAAACAATAAGCTTTTTTTCATAATTTTATCCTTATAAAATCAAATTATAGCTATACTAAATCAAAAATAATTTAGAATCATTTTTATGTATTTTTTCCACATAAAAACGACATTTTTTAAGTTTTTCCCGCATATATAAATTAAAGCATGTATTTTCTATTGACTAACGAAAATAATCTGCATATTGTAAACCAAAATATGTAAATAGTTGATAATATTACGGGAACAAGATGTTAAAAAATTTTTTGATTTGTTTACTAAGCATTATTCTTTGTTTTTGTTGTTATTACGGCTTGATTTATTACAGACAAATTACAGATAAGACGCCCCAAAATTTTGTTGTTACAAATTTTTCATTTCAGAATGTTATTGATAAGGCTAAACAATTATCAAAAATGCCTTATGCTGTACCAGATACAATTGGCTCTTCAGAATTGTTAAATCTGTCATATGATCAGTATCGTGATATTCGCTTTGTAAGAAAGAATGGGCCTTGGTATAACCAAAAGCTACCGTATGAAGTTCAATTTTTTCATTTAGGGAGTATTTTTAAAATTCCGGTTAAAATAAATGAGGTTGTCAATAACGTTTCAAAACCAATCAATTTTTCAGCCAAATATTTTGACTACGGAAACAATAAATTTAATGAAAATGATGATGAAATTTTAGGTTATGCAGGTTTTAGAATTCATAGTCCGCTCAATACATCAGCATATTATGACGAGTTGGTAACTTTTTTGGGAGCCAGTTATTTTCGCGGTTTAGCAAAGGGGCAAAAATATGGTTTATCCGCTCGTGGATTAGCAATTAACACTGCGGAAATGATTGGAGAAGAATTTCCTATTTTTAAAGAATTTTGGTTGCAAAAACCAAAAACTAAAGACAAAGTAATTACCTTATATGCCCTATTAGATAGTAAAAGTGTGAGTGGAGCTTATCGCTTTGAAATTATTCCTGGTGCTAATACAATTATGAATATCGAAGCTCATTTGTTTCCGCGTGAAAATATTCAAAAAATAGGAATTGCTCCCTTGACATCGATGTTTTTGTTCGGAGAGAATAATAAAAACGATTTTGACGATTTCCGCCTAGAAGTTCATGATAGTGACGGATTATTGGTTCACAACGGTAATGGTGAGTGGTTATGGCGTCCGCTTGATAATTCTAAAAAATTACGTATCAGCAGTTTTGTTGATAACGGATTAAAAGGTTTTGGTTTATTACAACGAGATAGAGATCTATCAAATTATCAA
>JAFUXW010000005.1 GCA_017477035.1 Alphaproteobacteria bacterium
GGACGAACAGTGTCGGCAGTGGAGTGATTGGCACCGGATACCATACCATCGGCATGACCTGATTTTATCATCAGTGTTCCGAAATAATTGTAGTTGAGAGCCAATTTTTGAGCATCTTCATAGGATATCCCTTTTTCTTTGCGCAAATTATAGAGTAATTCAATATATTCGTTTAAATGCTCGGATTTTTCCGGTTGAATAAATTTAATTCCGTCAGTTTTCCAATTATGAGAGGCAAAAAAACTTTGCATTTTTTCGACATCACCCAAGATAACAATATTAGCTGCTTTCTCTTCGCTGATAATATGCGCAGCCGTTAAAACGCGCTCATCTTCACCTTCCGGCAATACAATGGTCTTAAGATTTTTTTTGGTTTTTTCCAATAAGCTTAAAATATATTTACTGTTAATCATTATTCAGTCCTTTTTGCTGTTTTAAATTATCCATAATAAACAACGGTTCTTTCAAAAAGTCTATAAAAAAGTTTTGCTTTTTAGACTAATTTGTAATATGTTATAAAAAACTTAAGCAAAGGTAGTAAAATGAAAAAAATATTTGCGTTTATTTGTTGTATGTTATTGAATTCACAGGCTTTGGCAAAAATGGATTATGCTGTGATGATTCCGGTTGATGAGGAAGCTGAAAATTCAGTCTTAGCTAAAGAAAAAGCAATGCAACAGGCGCAGCGTCAGGCGTTTTTGGAAGTTGCCGGTAAATTAACCAGTGAAGAAAATGTGCAAAAATTATCAGAACTTACAGATGATAAAATTATGCGTTTTGTGCAATCTGTGGGGGTGTCAGATGAAAAATCGGGCGGCACTAAATATATTGCCAATTTAACGGTGCAAATTAATGAGAAGTTGTTGAAAGATTATATGGCAGAAAATGAAATGATAAAATCTGAAGAGCAACAATTATTGGTGATACCGATTTTTAAAAACAGTCCGCATGGTTATCCGTTGTTATGGGAAGGGGATAATGTTTGGCGGCAAAGTTGGCGAGCCAAAGGACTGGTTAAATTCGGAGTTATGCAATTAAGAACAATCGGTGAGCATTTTCGCAGTATAGATGATTTAAGTGCCGAAAATGCGCTGTATATGGGCGGTTCTTTATATGAACAAATAAGTGAGTTGAACGGTTCGGACAGGATATATGTCGTTTTTGCAGAAATTATGGAAAATGGTGATTTGAAAGTTACTCTTAAAAACGAAAAAAATAAAACAGAAGAAAGTTTTGCCGTTTATAATGATGGCGAATCCAATGTTTTTGACAAAGCCATCGAAAAGAGTGTTATGTATATTTCTAATATGGAACGGGAGGCTAAAAATAGTGATGAAGGAGCAATTTCACAAGGAATTGTCAATGCTGTTTACGTATATCAAAATATGAAGGATTGGCTTACTAAAAGTAAGGCATTGGCGGAATTGGAACAAGTCGAAGGTATAGATACAAAAAGTTTCGGAGGTGGAAAAGTTAACTTTGCCATACGATACACCGGTTCATTGGAGGACTTGTGGCTCAATATGCAAGAAAACGGATTTAGTCACGAAGCTAAGGAAAATTATTTTATCATAAGGTAAAGTTATGAATAAACAAGAGATAAATAATCAACGTATAATATTGATCTTAACAGTTATTTTGATATGCGGTGGTTTATTATATGCACTTCGTTCTGTTTTGTTGCCTTTTGTTGTGGGAATTGCAGTAGCATATTTTTTAGATCCGGCGGTGAATAGATTGGAAAATTCGCTGAAGTTTTCTCGTTCGCTGGCAACTACTACCATTTTGGGAATGTTTTTGTTAATTTTACTTCCGATTACAGCCGTTCTCGGAAGTATGGCATTTTCCCAAATCAGTGATTTTTTGAGTAATTTGCCGCAATATGTTGACGCGTCGGTTAAAAAACTTAAAGTTTTATTGGAACAGGTAAAAGAATATATTCCGACTTTGGAAACAGATAATTTGAATAATTTATGGCGAGGACATCAGGGAGAATCCATTAAACCGGTAGTGAATATTATTAAAAAAATTGCCGAGAATGGTTTTGCTTTAGTTAATGTGTTGTCGTTATTATTGATTTCTCCTGTGGTAGCTTTTTATATGTTACGCGATTGGCATAATTTTACCGGAAAAATATTTGCATTGGTGCCAAAAAAACACAAAAAAACGGTTACAGACGGAGTAAATGCCGTGAATAGGATTATATCTGGTTATTTGCGCGGGCAATTAATGGTTTGCGTAGCTTTGGGAAGTTTTTATTCTTTGGGATTATGGCTGGTTGGTTTAAAATTGGGGTTATTGGTCGGATTTTTAGCTGGTATAATTTCGTTTATTCCGTATGTCGGGTCTATATCTGGATTTTTAATGGCGATTGTTTTAGTTGTTTCACAATATGGGACTTTGCCTAAAATTTTGGCGGTAGTCGCAGTATTCGGAGTAGGGCAGTTTTTAGAAGGAAACTTTTTAACCCCAAAGCTTGTAGGTGAAAACATAGGTTTACATCCGGTGTGGGTGATGTTTGCTTTGCTTGCCGGTGGTGTGTTACTCGGACTTTTAGGTATGATTATCGCCGTGCCGGTGGCGGCATGTATCGGAGTTTTGTTGCGCTTTACGATAAATCAATACAAAAAGAGTGCAATTTATTTGGAAAAATAAAAATATTGCATTGAACAAAATTTATCTGCTGAGTTGTTGTGGCAACTTCTAATTTTGCATTTCAGCTGTTTGGGAGAAATTGTTGATTCGTTGCGAAGTGTACAATTTGTATAGATTTTTTGATAAGTCGTAAACCTTATTATCAATTGGAAAATTTTTAACTATTTCGGAAGAACAAAAAGCATCAATATCAGTAATTTGTAAATCGTCATTAATTAAGCCTTGTTTTTTTAAAGATAAAAACTCAAGCCCTTCTTTTGCCCCTTTAATGTTTTGGTTTTCTCTGACCAATTTTTCAGGATATTTTTCGGAAACGATGTTTTTTACCACTTTTATTTTATCTATAAAACTGTGAACCGGTAAATAATCTTTACTGCAATCCATTAGGGCAAGACCTATATCTTTTAAAAATTCAGGTGCATATTTTATCAAATCATTTTTTTGTTTCGGTCGAATGAGAGCATTTATTCTCCGTTGTTGCTCTATATTCGGCTCGCAGTCAAAATCATATTCTCGTTTTAATCCGAATTTTCGCATTGTTGAATTAGCTTTCGCTTTCATTAAAAGGTCTGTCATTTTGCAATTTGAGTGCATATATTTTTCCACTTCTTCTTGAAAGAAAATGACAGCTTTCTCAAATTCTGGATACATACCGGAAATATAAGCTCCGAGATAGTTCTCTCCATTGAGTGTTCATTGAGGAGAGGGATTTTAAATTTTTTCACTCAGAGTTTTAAGTGCTTTATTAAATTCATAAGCATCTCCTTCACTACAATTATATTGGGTGTTGGCGTAAATATAAAGCAGATGTTCCGTCTTCATTGTTCTTTCCAAATCTTGTCAAATTTATTTCGTTCTATGATATTTTATGTATTTTGTCAAGTTTTTGCGATATATAATTTATGAATCTGATAATTCTTTACGGATTTGTATTAGAATTTTGCCCATGCGGTTTTCTCTGCTACCAATGCCGAATCCGCATTTATAGCAAACAGGGCAGGACTTTATCAAAACAGCGTTGCCGGTTGATTTTAACATTTCGGCGGCATCGGGATTTTGTATAAATTTCGCACGCAAGCCGTCTTCCATAATCTTGAATTTGTTTTCTTCAAAATCTGCGCGGCGATTGATTTTATATTCCGCCGTTTTGGTAATGAGTCGTGTTTCGTCGGGATTTTTTAAGTTTATTATTACATCAAAGCGTTTATCGGAAGCATAAAATTTCATTGCTTGATAGTAGTGTTCCACACTTGGAAAAATATAGAAATTACCATCAACTTCCATAGTTATCGGAAACTCGGCATACGGGCTTAAAAACCACCATTTCCCGACCGGCAAACAAAAACGAATTTCATCTGTCATAATTTATCTGCCGGTATCGCTACGATAATTTTTCATATACAAATTTTCTTTTATTTTTGCCTTTTGCGGGTCGCCGTGACGTTTTTCCCATTCCAAATCAGCTTTATCAGCACGACGTGCATATTCATTTGCATACATTAAATAGCGATCGGCACTGTTCGTATCAAACAGTTCTTCACGACATATTTGAACTGCTGCCTTGCAGTAGTTTCTCTTTACCTTATTTGCTTCAATCGGACCAAAATATTTATCTTGTACAATGTCTAATATTTCATCAACCATACCTAATTTTCTGACGGCATCGGTTTGCGAGTCTTCCAGATAAAAATCAAGCTCTCTTACCCGTTCTTTTATATCTTCACGGATAGCTTTTCTTTCTTGTTGCAATTGTTTTTTGCGAAAATATTTTGCAATATCTTTATAAGGAAAATTTTCCTTGTCTTTGGATAACTTATAAGCTCCGTAAATAACTTTTCCGTATAGCATAACGTCAACATCGTGGCTGTGGAAATAAGCATCTTTCGCTATACGCTCCAAATCTTCAGAATTTTTTTTGTTAACATAAGTTAGTTGTTTCTCTAAAGCCTGACAATATGCGGTATTGGAACGAGGGAATATATTATGCAGTGCGGCTAAAACACCGTCAAAAGCTCGAAATTTTCTCTCATTATTAACTGCAGAATCCATAATTTCTTGTTGTCTGTTTTCAATAAATGACCAGGCATTTTCATCTTCTCTTGAATAGTTCTCGATAGCTTTGTTAAATTCTTTGCTACGCAACTCAAAACGGACATCTTCGGCAGCACTCATAACTTTTCTCCTAAAGCTCTTTAACCATCTTCATAAAAGTAATGCCTTGTTCGTTAAAGGCTTCGCCCTCTGCATGGTAGCCCATTTTTTCATAAAAACCGACTACAAAAAGCATAGCGTGCATAACAATCTTAGTATATCCGGCTTCCTTAGCCCGTTTTTCGGCATATTTAACCAATTCTTGTCCGACGCCTTCGCCCTGATATACGGTATCAACTGCAACTTGCATAAGACGAATTGTATTATTATTAACCGGAGCTAAAATCAGTCCACCGACTAATTTATTATCAAGCATTTCTACGCAGCCGATATGCAAGTAATTTGCTTCTTCGGGACGAAAAGAATCTAAAAACTTGAGCCCTAACGGTTCCAGTAAAATTTTATAACGGAGTTCTACCAGTTCATTGTAACGTGAGGATCCGAAATCAATATCAATCATTTTACGCACGGCTTTTCTCCTTAAAATAAATTTCAAAAAAAACATATACTTTCGCCTATTAAAACATATTTTTGACATTTTGACAATAATAAAAGCAACGTAATAAAGTATTTTGCAATATAATGAAAAATTAGGTTGATTTTTTGTCAAAATAAGGTATGATATAAAAAAGAAATTGATGGAGGTATGCTATGACAAATTCTGAGAACGGGAAAAATCTGTTAAGGTTACTTGGAGGAGTTCCTGCAGGGAATGACGATGGCATAGGAGCTAATAGCCAAATATTTGAATATACCGAAAATGGTAAAACCACTAGAATTTTGATTGATTTGGGGTTAAAATTACCTTCTCAAGATATAATGGAAAAACACCCTGAGTTTAGTGGAATTGTACCTGATTTTAGGCAATTCTTTCCGGGAAAAAACGGTGAGCCAGCCGAGTTTCCGTTAGACTTAATAGCAGTAACGCATGCTCACGCTGACCACTTGGATGGTTTGATTTATATGACACTCTACGCACAAGCCAATAAATTTAAGATGCCAAAAATTATTGGTAGCCAATATACAAAAAATACATTATACGGACTTCTTAAGCAAAATAATTTACCAAAAGGTGAGTATCCGGAGTTTGATGTTGTAGAGCCTTGTAAGTGTAAAAAATATGGTGATGTAAATATTACAGAAAAAACTTTACCGGTTTCGCATCCGGTACCCGGAGCATATGCTTATATTATTGAAACACCTACGGGAGGAATTTATCATAAAGGCGATAACCGAATGTCTTTATCAAATATCGGGGTTGGTGGTAATAATCAGATGACGATAGGAATGTTGCGTAAGTCTAAAATTACGCACTATACTGTAGATTCCACTTCTTCCGGTAATGAGATGACTGCGGAAATGGAAAATATAACTATTGAAACTGAAGTAAATGAAACAAAATCTTTTATCAGAGAAAATAAGGGTAGAGGAATATTTGTACCGGTAATTTCTCGTAGTATTGAAAATTATCTGCCGACACTTATTGCTGCAAAGGAGGAAGGGAAAAAGGTATTTATTGACGGTTATCAAGCTCGCTGGGCTTTTGAAAATTGGCAAAATGATAATACTATCTATTATATGGAAAATGGTGAACTACGTTCAACTTCAAGTAAGAATATGAAATCTTTACGCGATAAAGGAATAAAAATTTATGCTGCCGAAGATTTTAAAGAGACGGTTTGGGATTTTGATAATATCACACATTCCAATGCTAAAAATTACAACAAAAGTGTAGGTGTTAAAGATCAATTGGAAATTATCAGCGGGGCTTTAGGAGAACAGTCAAGAGACAAACGCTCCGGAGCAGTTCGTATAGCTGAAGGAACGCATCAGTATTTTTTTGATGGCAAAGATAAGGCTTGGCTATATTCACAAAGACTTATTGAACAATTAGGGGCAGATAAAGTTATTGAACTTATGAGGAAAAATTGCCGTAGTGGTGCAAACATTGGGGTAAATTTCCTAAGCGAACCTGTTTTGCGTAAGAAAGGGGCTTATGATATTCTGAAAGTTGCCAGAATTTTAAAACTTCAACTTTCGGGACATAGCACGAAAGAAGGTACAAGGGAAGACGGAAATATAATTGCGTCTAATACTAAAAATTTCAAAGATTACCAAAAAGAAGGTTTAAGATTGCAAGCTTTAGCTGTTCACGGTAATGAAGAGCAAAGAGAAAACAGTGTGAGAGCCTTAGCCGATGACAAGCGTATTGAATGCCACAATTTTTGCAACGGCGATGTGATAGAATTGGCTCCCGGCGTTTCTAAATTGGTGGAACATATTGATATTGCAGATCAGAAGTTTTTGGGAATTATCAATGAGCCGGAAAGTGGAGAGATTGTATTTAAGTCATTGGATGGTGTTTACGAAGAAAAATTGTCGGGCGAAGATTTGGTACTTCCTAAACTAAGTGGGGTAAGAGGGAGAATATTTGTTAACACAAATGAAAAAGAATTAAACAGAGCTAAAGTTTTGGAAGAAGAGGGCGGCAAAAGCTCAATGAATAAATGGGTGATTCAAAGCGGTAAAAATACAGGTAAGCATAAAAAACTTCCTCTGACAAAAGAAGAACGTAGTCATAAAATTGAAGCTAAAATTGAAAAGAAGCTCCGTCGTATGGAAGAAAATAAAAATCGTAAAGCCTGTAGAAAACAAAAGCAAATTGATTTCAGTAGTTTTGAAAGGTAAATCTCATTTTATTTCTTGCGTTTTATTCCGGTTTGATTTATTCCATATGATGTAGTATATGGAGAGTTTGATGTACACCAATAAGAATGGTATAAAAATTTATGATGATCCGGCTGATTTCGAAGGTATGCGTAAAGCCGGTAAGGTAGCGGCGGCATGTCTTGATTATATTGCTGATTATGTTCAAATAGGGATTACTACAGGTGAACTTGATGATTTATGCCTGAAGTTTATGGAAGATAACGGGGCAAAATCAGCTTGTTTGGGGTATCGCGGATATCCGAAAGCGACTTGTATTTCCATTAATCAAGTAATTTGTCACGGCATTCCTGATTATGAGCGTAAGCTTGCAGACGGAGATATTTTAAATATTGATGTTACTGCAATTGTAGATGGTTATTACGGAGATACTAGCAGAATGTATTATGCCGGAAAACCTAAGATAAAAGGCAAACGTTTATGTGAAGTTACTTACGAGTGTTTGATGCGTGGTATAGATGTGGTAAAACCGGGGGCGCATTTCGGAGATATTGGGGCAGTCATTGAAGAATACGCACATAAATACGGATATTCTGTTGTTGATATGTTTTGCGGTCATGGATTGGGTAAAGTCTTTCACGATGAACCGAACGTTATGCATTGTGGTCGTAAAGGAACAGGTCCGATTATGGAAGAGGGGATGTTCTTTACCATAGAACCGATGATAAATTTGGGAAAGAAAGACGGAGTTATACTCTCAAACGGATGGACAGCTGTGACTTGTGATCACGCATGGTCGGCTCAATTTGAACATTCAATGGGTGTTACTAAAGATGGTGTTGAAGTGTTTACTTATTCTCCCAAAGGATTGGATAAGCCTCCGTATAAATAATCTCAAAAGAGGTACATAGATGACTACAAAGGTTGAAGAAAAACCATTATATTTAGGGCATAGAGAAAGGCTAAGACAGCGATTCATGGTCGATGAGGGGGCAAGTATGCCAGATTATGAATTGTTAGAACTGCTGTTGACAATGGCTATTCCAAGACGAGATGTAAAACCGTTAGCAAAAAA
>JAFUXW010000056.1 GCA_017477035.1 Alphaproteobacteria bacterium
AAAATGACAGAATATACTTTTAATGCTAAAAAGCGTGAAAAAGCAGGTAAGGGGGCAGCTCGTGCTTGTCGTCGTGAGGGTCGCGTTCCTGCCGTAATTTACGGTGGTAAAAAAGACGCTGTTTTAATCAGCCTTGATCCGGTTGAATTGGAAAAAGCTCTTAACCTGTCTGATTTTTATCAATCTGAAATCACGGTTGACGTTGAAGGCAAAAAAACTAAGGTTGTTTGCCAAGATGTTCAATTTCATCCGGTTTCTGACAGACCTATTCACGTTGATTTTATGCGTAAATAAGAGGAAAATATGTTTTTGGTGGTTGGCTTGGGTAATCCCGGTGAGCAATATGCAGCTACCCGCCATAATGTAGGATTTATGGCGGCTGATGAGCTTCATCGCCGCTATAATTTTTCGCCGTTTCGTTCCAAATTCAATGGTTTGATTGCCGAAGGACAAATAGAAGGCGAAAAAGTTTATTTATTAAAACCGCAAACCTATATGAATTTATCGGGTAACAGTGTGGTTCAAGCGGCTAACTTCTATAAGATACTTCCTGAAAATATTGTAGTGATTCACGATGATATGGATTTACCGACAGATAAGATAAAAGCAAAAAAAGGTGGCGGTTCCGGAGGACATAACGGAATTAAAAGTATAGATTCGCAAATCACACCTAATTATAATCGTATTCGCATCGGCGTCGGGCATCCGATGACTAAAAATGAAGAAAACGTAGTGAATCACGTTTTATCGGGGTTTTCCAGAGCCGATAAGGAGAATATAGAAAATGACATTAATATTGTCGCTGATTTAATCGGTGTTATGATTAAAAAAGGCGTAGCGGAATTTTCCAATCAACTCGGTATGCGCTTGACAAAAAAGTAAATTAATGTTATGTTTGCACAAGTTGTCTAATTAAATATATATATATGAGTACATTATTATCTTCTTTCGGAAGTTTGATGGCTTTCGGAAACTTTGCTTTTTGGTTAGTAGCCATCCTTTTGTTGCTAATGGCGATGGTACAAATATTCTGGGGGGACTGGGTTAAATACAACAATGCATATGACCTTTTTATCCCTTCCTTTTCTTCAGAAAGCAAATTTGTACAATTTGTCCTTAGGTGGTCCTTAGTATTAATTTTGGGGTTATGTCCGTTTGTTACAAGCGATTACTTCTTTGCCGAATTGTCTATAGCATTTCGTATTGTTTTTGTTTATGTTGCAGCGCTTTTCGGCTTTTACATTTCTATGATTGCTTGGTCAATAGGATTAGCGCTTTTTATCATGGTAGTAAAAGTTATCTACTGGGCTTGCGGTAAACATTTTAAGCTTGAAGGTGAAAACTAGCAAAACGAGAGTGTAAAAACTCTCGTTTTTTTGTTATTGATAAATCTGTTGATTAATCTGTGCATAAACTGTATATAACTTTTAAAGCATCGGCAGCTGAAGAAGTTATTCCTCCGGCGTATCCGGCACCTTCTCCGCATGGGTAAATACCTCTGATATTACTTTGAAAAGTTCCATCTCGAACAATTCGCACCGGCGAAGAACTACGACTTTCCACTCCGGTCAACACAGCGTCCGGATTGTCAAATCCGTGCAATTTACGCCCCATTTCCACAATCCCCAAGCGTAAAGCTTCGGAAATATCTTGCGGATAAAGCTCACATAAATTTTCCCACGTAACATTCGGAGCATAACTGGGTTGCACGGAATTTGCGTATTTACTTTTTTTACCGACTAAAAAATCACCTACCAATTGCGCCGGAGCGGAATAATTTTTACCACCTAAATCAAAGGCACGCTCCTCCAACTTACGCTGAAAATACATACCGGCTAAAGGATGCTCTGAACCAAAATCCTGCGAGCCGACTCCAACCAAAAGTGCGGCATTGGCATTTTCTTTATTGCGGGCAAATTCACTCATTCCGTTGGTAACTACCCGTCCGATTTCTGAAGCAGCGGCGACTACCTGTCCTCCCGGACACATACAAAAAGTATAAACCGAACGTCCACTTGGCAAATGCACTGCCATTTTATAGTCGGCTGCACTTAAATACGGACTATTTGCAAATTTTCCGTATTGTGCTTTGTTAATATCAGCTTGCCTATGCTCGATTCTGGCTCCGATTGCAAAAGGCTTTTGTTCCATATAGACACCATGTCGATGTAGCATTTCAAATGTATCGCGAGCACTATGCCCGATAGCTAAAAAAACGCGTTCTGCCGAAAGTTCATTAATTATTCCGTTATGCAATATTTTTACGGCCACAACTTTATTATCTTTAATAATTAAATCTTCTAACTTGGTATTAAAATGATATTCTCCGCCTAGTGATATAATTTTTTCACGAATATTACGCACCACAATCCGCAGATTATCAGTCCCGATATGAGGTTTTGCCAAGTATAAAATTTCTTGCGGAGCGCCTGCCTGATATAACTCTTCCATAACTCTGGCGGTGAATTTATCTTTTTTAATACCTGTAGTCAGCTTACCATCAGAAAATGTTCCGGCACCTCCTTCCCCAAATTGCACATTAGATTCGGAATTAAGTTTACCAAGTTTCCAAAAAGTATCAACTTCTTGACGGCGAATGTCAACTTCGGAGCCGCGCTCTAAAATAATCGGCTTAAGTCCGGCTTCAGCCAAAGCAATTCCGGCAAACATTCCGGCAGGTCCGGAGCCTACCACAATCGGACGAGTTCCGCTATTTTTTATTTTATAAATCAGTTTTTCGGGAGGATTAATTTTTTCAATGTCTTTATCTGGTGTAAAATGCTCTATTTCTCCACAATCCACGCTATAAACAAAATGAACATTAGCTTTGTTCCGAGCATCTACCGATTTTTTTGATATGTGAAAATCTTTTATATCTGTCAAGTTACAATGCAACTTATCGGCAAGTATTTTTTTTAAATTGTCGATACAAGCATTGAGTGGCATTTTAAGATTATTAATTCGTAACATATTAACTCCCCTTGAACATGAGAGTTATCATAAATAAAAAATAAATTAAAGCAACTATTCTTTAGAAACGGAATCGTCTTTTTGGCAGAGTTGCCAAAGTTGACGGCGATAAATCCATATATTTATTGCGCCGATGGCAACCGTAAGAGCCGAAAACACGTATAAAAAATAATACCAATTAAATTGACCGGCAGAGAGCATAACGTCTTCACCATCAAGTTTAAGAGCGCTTAAGGACAGCGCCATTAAAATAAATGACGCTAAAAATGCCAATGCCCAAATTCTTTTAGTGAGCAGACTGTTACCGGCAAAAGCCGTAATTACATAAATAAAAATCAAGGCTATTAATATATATAATTCCATTTCATTCTCCGTTCTAACAAATAGTATTCTCCGATATTTTTTCAAGTCCTGCCATAAAAATTTTTAAAAACGCAAAAAACTTGTTGACGTAGAAAAAAAGTTAAGTTAAATATAAGCCGTTACGGAGCGTTGGTAGAGTGGTAATACAGCGGATTGCTAATCCGTCATCCCCTTAAAAGGATGCATAGGTTCGAGTCCTATACGCTCCGCCACTAAAATCCCGATGAAAAATCATCGGGATTTTTTTGTAAGGAGCGTCAGATGTGGGACACTTGCTGTTTTCCCTTAATTACGCAAGTAACAATATTGTCATCCATCCGAGCAAAGCGATGGCAAGGATACAAAGCGTCATCAATCCAGTTAAAAATGGCATTTTAACTATTACTAAAGTAATATGACTACAATCTTATTGACGATTCGAACCCCAAATTGTATACTCCGATTATAATGAACTAAATCATTATAAATTACTTATAAGGAGAAAAACAATGAAAATTAATGAATCAGGTCGTTCTATGATAGAAATGCTCGGCGTTTTGGCTATTATCGGTGTGCTTTCCGTTGGTGGTATTGCCGGTTATTCCAAGGCTATGAGCAAGTATCGTGTAAATAAAACCATTGACCAAGTTTCGCACATTGCAGCAAATACTCGTATTTTATTCAGCTCGCAGAAAAATTACTCTAAAATCAGTGAAGATGTGATTATTAGTGCAAAGTTATTCCCGCAAGAAATGGTAACTTCTACGACAAGCGGCGATACAACTACGCATACATTCAATAACCCATTTGCCGGTACTGTTACCATGACACCTGCTACCCGCTTTAGTGGTACTGATAACAAGGCATTCGTTGTAAAATACGAAGGTATTCCGCAAGAAGCTTGTATTGATATTGCTACCATTGACTGGGGCACTGGTTCCGGCGGCGGTTTGGTTGCCTTGGGTGTAAATAAAGATATTACAAGTAAGACGGCAGGTTGTGCAGGTGGCGCTACTAAAGAACTCGAAACCGACACAGCAAATAACGCGGCAGTTGTATGCGGAGGAGAGGCTGCAATGAGTGTTACCAATGCAGTTACGGCTTGTAGTAAGCCAGACGGTAACATACTTTACTTTAAGTTCTATTAATGAATACTGCCGTTTCCTATGAAATGAGCAAAGATTAACCTATAAGGAGAAAAACAATGAAAATTAATGAATCAGGTCGTTCAATGATTGAAATGCTTGGCGTTTTGGCCATTATCGGCGTACTTTCTGTTGGTGGTATTGCCGGTTACTCAAAAGCTATGAGCAAATATCGTGTAAATAAGACCATTGACCAAATTTCGCACATTGCAGCAAATACTCGTATTTTATTCAGCTCGCAGAAAAACTATAATGATTTGGGAAATAGCACCAACGCTACAATTATTGATAAAGCAAAACTCTTCCCGCAAGAGATGAAGAATACAGATGGTAATTATTACAATCCGTTTTCCGGTACAGTAACAATGGTTGCCGCACAGCGCTTTAACGGTGAATCAGATAATAAGGCATTTGTAGTAACCTATAACGGAATTCCGCTAGAAGCTTGTATTGATTTGGCTACCATTGACTGGGGTACAGGTTCCGGCGGTGGTTTGGTTGCCTTGGGTGTTAACACGGCAGTTGATACAATGACAACAAATGGTAATTCTGAAGACGGAGATGAATGTACAAGTACCGATAACAGTGTTGTCTGTGGTGGCAATGCGGTAATGGACGTTGATAATGCTGTTAATGCTTGTAAAAAGAATGGTGACAATAGCTTCTTGTCATTCAAATTTTATTGATATAATAACTTTCAAGAGAAACAGCTTGGAGGCTGTTTCTCTTGAGGTGTTTTTGGGTATTATTTTAAAGTTACTTTCCGAGCGGAATGAGGTCAAGGGTATATAGAGTCATCCCTCGTTTTCGCCAGAAAACGTCAAGGGATCTTCCGATTAAAATAAATACGGAAGCAACGCTAACGCATTGAAAGAAAGGATACCTTGACGAGGTGATGCACGGCACACCTCGAGGTATGACAATAAAAAATAATAAAAATATCAAATATCTGTTGCAATTTTACGATAAATAACGAATTATGTCTGTATGTAAATAAAAATAGGACGCAATAATGAAAGCTGATGAATCTGGCCGTTCAATGATAGAAATGTTGGGAGTTATCGCCATAATCGGTATTTTAACCGTTGGCGGTATTGCCGGCTATTCTAAGGCTATGGAAAAATGGCGTATAAATAAAACGGCTAACCAAATTTCATATATTGTTGCGCATTTGCGCGGTTTATATCGCGGGCAAATGGATTATCGCGGACTAGACAGCACCACATCTTATGCAGTTATTGATACGGCAAAAGCCTTTCCTCCGGAAATGGGTGAAAAAGGAACATATCACAATCCGTTTTCCGGAACAGTTACAGTAAAAGCAGCCGGCAAAGATACGGTTGAAAGTAAAGATGACGAAGGTAATTACCTCTCGTATAATGACGATACAGCCTTCATTTTAACATACACTGGTGTTCCGCGCAGTGCTTGCATCGGTTTGGCTACCATAGACTGGGGAACCGGTTCAAACGGTGGGTTGGTTGCTTTAGGTGTTAATATAAAACTTGATAAAGTATCTTTGGGGCATTGCGTTAAGAGTTCTAATGCCTCTACTTCGAAAACTTTGGGTAATGCAATTATTTGTGAAGGCAACGGGGTGATGGGGCCTGTGGATGCCTCTATCGGTTGCTCAAGCGAGGGTAATAATACCCTGTATTTCAAATTCTACTGATTTTTAGCAATTTAACTTTTTACGGCGTTATGCGCCGAAATAATAAAAATAATATAAAACACCGTTTTTTTGTCAAATACGGCTATTTTTCACTTGAAAATATTGAAAAAATAGGTTATCATAAGATTGATTTAACCTAGGGATTATGTTTTAAATATGTAAAAATTATTATTTTACACATTGAAAACATTAGAGATTTTTATCTTGAAAGTCCCTAGGTTCTTAGTGTGTAACAATTAAAAAAATCCTGAAAGATATCCGGAGATTTTTTTAACAATGAAATAAACCCCTTTTCCTTATCTCGGAAGCAATAATGACTTAATCCCCAAATGAGCATTTGGAGAGCCTGTGAACAATAGTAGCAGTCAGCGTGTCGGAGTTGTGGAAAAATAAGTTCTTAAAGGATTAGTGTTTATTCGGCGTTAATTAAGTTAATGGTGATGTATCAGGTAATTAAGATATGAAGCGTACAATCACAATGTTGGTTATGCTCGTAGTAGTAGTTTTCGCCTCTGCTCAGCGTATCGCTGAACAAAGATATGAGAACGGCCAAGCCGTTCTCTATCTCGAAAATGGACAACGGATACTGGCCGGTAGTTTGCCCCGAGCAAATTACCGTGCTGGCGAGACAATCGAAAGTTCGATTGTTCGCACCGCCTACGAAAGGGCGGTAGCAGAGGCCGCTAAATACCGCGTGGATGTACCATGCGGATATTATGGTGGCTACTATGGGGGATATATCCCCTATGGTGGTTCCGGCCACACCTTCTCCATTGGCAACAGCCATTGGGGAATCTCTTCCTCTTCCTCCAACTACGGAGGGTATAAAACGAAGAGTACCGGAATACGCATCGGTTCGTTCCACATTGGAACGAGCAGTGCCGGCTACAGCCGCGCTGACTCTTCAGCCTCTTACGAGGCTCAGAAGAAGGCCGATGCCCAAAAGGCTACTGCTCGCTACTCAGCAATGAGAGCTAACGGTGTTGTAAAAAATGGTTCTACCACGACCAACACCTCATCAAATAGCACAACTACAGCCCCAACAGGCATGTGGATGTACTAACATATCAAGGAAAAGCTCTTCAATGCCTTCGGCAACTGGAGAGCTTTTCTTTTTTTACACTATTCAAACAAATATTATACAGCAACCTTTGCTTTTATGGTATCATAACTTTGATAGTTTACGAGTTCAAAGTCTTCATACTTAAAGTCGTTAATATCTTTAACATTTGGATTTATTTTCATTTGCGGCAACGGATAAGGAGTATGCGAAAGCTGTTCTTTAACTTGTTCAAAATGGTTATGATATATATGAGTATCTCCTAAAGTATGAACAAATTCCCCAAGCTCTAACCCGCAAACTTGCGCAATCATCATCGTCAAAAGCGCATACGAAGCAATATTAAACGGAACGCCTAAAAACATATCGCAACTGCGTTGATAAAGCATACAACTCAACTTGTTGTTTGCTACATAAAATTGAAACATCATATGACACGGCGGTAAATGCATTTCAGCAATTTTTCCCACATTCCATGCAGAAACGATCATTCTTCGGTCATTAGGTTTTGTTTTAAGAGTTTCAATAACTTGTGCTATCTGGTCTATTCCCTCGCCGTTCCAATTACGCCACTGTGAACCATAAACCGGACCTAGTTCGCCGTTTTCATCTGCCCATTCATTCCAGATTCTTACTCCGTTATCCTGCAAATATTTTACATTGGTTTCACCTTTTAAGAACCACAGCAATTCATATATTATGCTTTTAAGATGAACTTTTTTAGTGGTGACCAACGGAAATCCCTTACTTAAGTCAAAACGCATCTGACGCCCGAATACCGAACGGGTTCCGACACCGGTTCTATCCATTTTATCAACCCCATTTTCCATTATATCGCGTAACAAATCTAAATATTGCTGCATTTTATTTTCCTTCCGTTTCCATATAGTTCAAAATTTTTTTAACTGTTTCCTGCTCTACAAAATCACCTTTTTTAAGCCATATTGTTGTAATCACATTATCCAGCTCAAATCTTTGCGGTAATGCAAAATATTCTTTTTCCATGACTTCAACACACGGAGCAACGCTTATTTTCGGTCCACTTAAACCTTCTTTAACTTCACCTTGATACACACAATCGACCACTACATCAGGTTTTAACTGATGAGTGGTGAAAAAAACTCTGTATACCGATGCTCCGCCTGAAACATACAAATCTTCCGGATAATCTTTCAAAAGATTAATGTCTGTAACAACCTTGTGATTCTGTGTATCCGAAACTTCATAATCAGCTATATCGGACAACACTATAAACTTGCGGTTGGGTAATGTGCGGTTAGGAAAAGTTTCATACGTTGTTTTACCTACAACCAAAGTATTGTTTAAGGTCAAATTGCGAAAACGCTTGGCATCCGACGGAATATACCACGGAATGTCAGGACCTATGCCGATAATGCTGTCATCTTTATGTTTGCACCAAATAGAAACTATTGTCATAAATTACTCCTTCTTTTGAAGATGAAAACCTTCTCATTTTCAGTATATCCGACTGTGAAAAGGATTAAAGAGTAATTTATAAACACTAACAATTTTCTACAAATGTTTTGAAGTTTCCAACACAGCCGGCTTATTTTGCTTGTTCCAGCATTGAAATCCTTTACAATCGCTTTTATCTAAGGAAATTAAGCGATCAGCAACACGCAAAGTTTCTTCTACGCTGCGTTCTATTTTGTGATCATAAACAGCCTGATACTTGACCGTATAACTTTTATCAATTAAAAAAGTTGAACGTTGCGCCATACCGTCAGAACGTAGGACCCCGTATTCATTGCATATTACCTTGCTTAGGTCGGATACCAGCGGAAAACCTACCTGACCGATACCACCTTCGGCAAAAGGTAACTTTCGCCAAGCAATATGTGCCGGAAGCGAATCTACGCTCACAGCCACAACTTTTATGTTGCGCTTACTGAATTCAGCATAAGCTTGATTAAAAGAGGTTATATCTAACGGACACACTGCAGAAAAATCCGCCAAATAAAACACAAGTAATGCATAGCTATCGGCAATGTAATCAAAAAAATTAAATAAATCATTGGTCGAACCATCTGCAAACACCGCCGGAGCACTGAAATTAAATGCCTGCTGTCCTACCAATACCGGTCGGCAAAGCGTGGCTTGTTGTGTTTGCGTCTGATAATCCGGAACAAAACTTCGCGCCATATTTTCAGGAAAAGCACACCCGCAACGGTCATCCTCGGAACATTCACACCGAGTGTCATAATCATAGTTCCACTTTCTAGAAACTTCCATATATCCCTCCTTGTTCGCAAAAAGATATATAGACACCATGAATTACTTTCAATAGAACTGAACTAATTTACATCCACGGTATGCCATTAACGCATTTATCCGGATTCTTTTCACAAAATTCTTTGTTGTTGTTATGATCATACAGTTGCTTGCGTTCAGGACTTACTTTGCCGATTTCCACTGCTGTGCACGCCGTTATGGTAATAATCATTAAAAATAACATGAATTTTTTCATTATAGTCCTCCGATTATCAGAAAATAGATTTCAGACTTGCCAACGCTATACACACCATAATAATCTTTGCACTCCAAGCCCAAAATGCTGCGCCTTCGTAGGAAGAAGCCGATTTCCATAACCCGCTTAAAGTTATATATATATAAAAAATAAAGCTAGCGCTTAAAAGCAAGTGTGCAATCAGATAAATCATGATTCCGTTTTGTGTTCCGCTCATCATCAGATTAATAAAATGCGTCAGAATATAAAAAATCAGATTTTGCGAGCAAGTTTGTCCGGCATGGCAAATATAGCGCAAAACACCTGCGTGTGTAATGCTGGTAAAGATAAAAAATATAAAATATCCCAAAAGTCCGAATACCCAAAAAGTCAATTTTAATGACAATTCACCGTTGGCCAATTTTTTTAACATAGTCAAAACCTCTTAAAATGCAGAAACAATTTCAATATACGGGCGAACCCCTAAATTTTTCTTAAAATCGGCAATATATTGTTGCATTTCTCCCCAAGACGACCATCGTTCTATAAACTCTCTGGCAAATTCCGGAGATTTTGAAAGCTGAACTTTAATAGTATCAGCCAAAAGCTGTTTGCACACATCTTTCATCTTTTCAAAATCAATATGCAATTTTTTGTTCTTATCAAAGCTGAAAGCTCCGTGCTCACACAAATAGTTATATTCTATCAAATCTGCAACCCGATGAGCCTCTTTATCCTGCGGAAAAGCTACCATAAAATGTCGGCGGATAATCCAAGTTGCGTAAATTGATTTGAGCATCTCTTCGCTTATAATACCTGCTTTCACATATTCCGGCATCATGGCAGCAGAAATTACATCTGCTTTATGCTCTTCTATAATATGCTGATATATACCGAGAGCCGTTTGATATGAGCTGTCCGGTCCCAAACTATGTCCGTTTTCATGTCCTATGGTAAACAGATGGTCGGCATCTTCATCGTAATATTTATGTAGTTCAGATGATACTAAACCGTCCAATATTTTCTGGGCTTTTACTTTATTGGAACACTGGCGAACTTGACGATGATAAACATTACGTCTGCCGCCTCCGTGCGATAAAGCAGGTTTATCATTGTTTGGTAAATTCTGGGCAGTAGTTATACCACCGCGACAAAGAGCATAATCTCCGGTAAGTACCACAATGTCAGCATCAACCATCGTTTGTTTTAAGCCGCTATTCCCTCCGACTTTTTGCGTATATTCATTACAATAAGGCATCATTGATGCTAATTTTATCATTTCATCTTTGAATTTCAGTAACAAATCAGTGCCTTTTTTATTAACTATACCGACTCGAATACCGAGCATATCTTTCGGAACCGGATTAATCCTGAGTTTTTCTAACCGATGGCACAAATCTTTATTTGAAAATATTGTCGGAGTAAGCTTATCATCATAATTTTCACGACTTAACGTAAATTCAAGCGGCGTATTTTGCATCTCTGCCCAATGTTTATCAGCCAAAATATCCATTTCAACATTATTTTGAATAAGCGCTTGAGCCTGCCAACCAAGATAATCTTTGAACAACTCGTCGGTAGTATAATGAGCTGCGCATTCCAATTCATTGGCAATTTCAGAAAATTCAGGTTCAAAATATTCGGTATAATCTATTGCCTTCAAATATTTACCATCACGTCTTACCATTGTGCGTGCGCTTAATATCTTTTGAACTTCGTCAATTTTTCCCTCATCCAACATTTTGTTAATAATCTGACTTAATTCAGCCGCATCTAAATCAGTAGGATAAAAATTTTTACCCTCATACATACGGATTCCCTCAAATATTTCTATCGGCTCTTTATCCAAACCGTTTGAACCGGCAACTCCATTCAAAGAATTGAAAAGTTTTAAAGCATTTGCGGCATATGGACTAGTTTCTGCTGCAACTTCTAATGCTTGCTTCTGCACCAAATTTAAAGGATGATCCATTTCCAATGCTACGTCATTTATGATTTTTGCAGCATTTACCAAATGCGTCAGCGCTTTTTTATCGCCTTCAGAAAGATTTTTATATGCTTCATTATTTTTATCAATTA